>JAYUXE010001216.1:0-6643 GCA_043753165.1 Archangiaceae bacterium
AGGGTGATGCCGAGCTTTCGGGCGCGGAGCTTCAGCGGGTTGTTGGGGTCCGCCATCTTCGATCGGATGTGCTCGGGAATTGCCCAGCCGGCGTCGGGCGCTCCGGGGCGAAGCTCGAAGGGCTGCCAGTCGAGCTCGACTTCGAACTGATCGTGAAGCTTTTCGGCTTCCTTCAAGCCGACGTAGCACCAGGGGCAGACGTAATCAGAGAAGACGCGGATGGGGGTCGTCATGGGCAGCGGCTGGTCTAACGCAGGGAAGATTCGATCGCAGACAAGCAAGCCCAAAATCGGCAATCGACCCGTTCAACGCTGCGAAAACGCTGGCCCATTCGGAGGTTTTTCGTTGCCGAGGCCCACCCGGATGCGTAAACGATCGGGTGTCTTCAGTCACCCACGCTTGAAGGATCGCCCCATGCGGCTGTACCCCAAAGTGATTCCCATCATTGCCCGCGAGGTCGTGCAGCGCCTCATGCAGGACGGTGATGTGGAAGTCGAGACCATGCGGATCGCCGACGCGGAAATGGATCTTTCCGCGATCATGCGCGAGTACCTGGCCGCCGAAGAACGCGTGAACCAGGCGACGCGGGAAGCGCTCGAACGCCGCGGCTACGACGCCTCGAAGTTCAACCAGGTGAAGCGCGAGATGGCCGATGTGCGCGGCTTCAAGATGGGCGACGAGGGCATCGAGTACTGCATCAACCAGATGCTCGAGTTCCTGCTCATCTCGCGAAACGTGGAAGAGGTCTTCTCGGCTGACACGGTGATGCGTTCGAAGATTTTCCAGGCGATGAAGAAGCACCTGGACGTGGATGACGAGATTGATCGCGAGGCGCGCGGCCGGTTGAAGCACCTGCAGGAAGGCACGTCGGCGTTCGAGGTCGAGTACAACAAGACCATCGAGCAGATTCGCCGGGCCCGCGGTCTGATCTGAAAGCGCTCGAAATTTGACCGAGCGCTTCACGCCTGTAGCGTCTGCTGCATGGCAACCGCTCAGGCACTCGAACTTCCACCGCTCTCACGCTCGGTGGATGCGATCAAAGAATCGGTCGATCGGCTCGAGCGCTTCCTTCCTCAACGCGAAGACAGCGAAGTGCTGCTCGACTTTCTGGAAGACGATTTGCGCGAAGGGCTCGACGCGATTGGTGAGGTCGAAGCGCACTTCACCGACGTGCTCGATGCGCTTCGCAGTGAACGCCCGACCCCGATTCGTCTGGTCGAGCTCGCCGAAGATTTTCGCGTGCTCAACCGGCTCGAGTACCTGATGGTCGTCGTCGCCCAGCTGCGCAAGCGGCTCTCGCAGGCGGCGGGGAAGATGAAGACCGCGAAGTAGGGGCGATCACCACTTCAGGTTGCCCTTCGGCTCGGCCTTCGAGGCTTTGTCGCCGGGGCGGGTGAAGCCAGTGAGGGTGGCGCGAACGGTGCCGAGGTCGATGGCGCCCAGAGCAGCCAGCGGCAGGCGGCGCGGGTCGTCGGTGATCCAGACGTGAATCTCGCGGCGGGCGTCGGGCAGGTCGAACCGAGCGGCCACGCCTTCGATGTGCCAGGCCTCGAACTCGCCCACGGGCATCGAGACGTGTTCCTTGCCGACGACGCGGCCCCACGTGCGCCACATGCGGCGAATCCCGTAGGCGTCGAAGCAGACCGTCATGCCGTCTTTCAGCGGCAGCTGGCGCAGCGCGTAGATGGTGCCCGCCACGTCCATGCCTTCGTTCGCCCACGACATGTCCCACGCGTTCACCGCGCCATCGATGGTGCTCTTCAGGCTCACGCGTTTGTCGCGCGGGTGAAACGCAACATCGGCGACGCGGTGCACGTTGTCTTCGATCGCGTCTTCCAGGTACCGGTTGGGGCGCACGGTGCGAGGGTTCAAGAAGCTGGTGCCCGAGCCCTTCACCTTGCGGACCTTCGAGAAAAAGGTGTTCGTCTCGGCCGAGACCTCGACCGGCAGCGAGCCGTCTTTCATCGGCAGCACCCTCATCGTCATCTTGCCGGCCTTCGCTCCGAGGGCGTCGAGGTCGTAGTCCAGCGTCTCGCCCGGCTGAAATGACAGCGGCAGGCGCGCGGCGGGCAGGGGAATGCACTCGGCGTCGGTGGGAAAGGGCGGCAGCGGCGCCTTCTGGGCGGCAGGGGCCGGCGTCGAAGCGACGGTGACGAACGACTGCAGCACGACCACGGCGATCAGCAAGCGGGTCATTTCGAGTAGTCCTTTCCTGGGTAGAACGTCTTCAGCTCAGCCACCACCGAGCCCAGCACCAGCTCGGCCTCGAAGCGCACCGGCACGTGAAACGCGTCGTCGGTGAAGAACATCGTCAGCGGCTTCCGCGGAGCCAACATCCCCGACCAGTCCGCGGTGAAGCTGACGCGCAGGCAGTCTTTCTCGCCCATCGCGGTCTTCCGTTTCTCGCGGCCTTCGACCTTCGCCTTCATCTGGTACGTGATCATCCCGGTGAAAATCGAGATGGTGAGCGTGTCGCCGATGTTCAACGGGCGGTTGCGCACCTGAAAGGCCGCCGCGGCGAGATCCACCACGCCGTCCGGAAGCGGGTACGTCACCTCACGCTCCTCTTTTCCGCCCGCCTGTTTCGTGGCGAAGATTTTCTGGGCTTCGCGGTCGTACCGAAACTTCTCGCGGCGGCGCTTCTTATTCTCGTCGGCGACGAAGTCGGAACCGACGTTCTGCTGGGTGGCGAAGTCCCAGTACGAGACGAAGCGATCGCGCACCGGGTAGATGTCGAGGTCCGTCTGCGCCGTGCAGACCAGCGGCCACACGTCGCGGCCGTACTGCTGCATCTTCAGGCCGACGGTGATGGTCGCAATGCCGGTGGGCACGCCGAGGTAGCTGACCTCGAAGGTGCTCTGCTCGCCGGGCCCGAACGCCGAACGGATGGGGGCCGGCTCTGCCGCGTGCGTGAGCCCCGCCAGCAACATGGCGAGGCAGGGGGCAACGTGACGGGTGTGTCGCATGGCTCGTGACATGAACGTCCTGGGCGGGGGCTCCATTCAAACCACTTTTTCATCTATATGTGCCGCGTGAAGGTCCTCCGCGCGCCCGTTCTTCTCGTTGGTTGCCTGCTGCTCGGGTGTGGGAAGCCGGTCGAGTCGGTACCCCCCGTCATTCCAATCGAGAAAACGTCGACGACCTACCGGATCCTCTCGGGCGTCTCGATGGGCGGCATTGGCACGTCGGCGCTGGGGTTCTCGCGGCCGGAAAAGTTCGACGGCATCGCTGCGCAGGGTGGGCCCCTGGACGCAGCGTTCTTCTTTCGCATGCTCGACAAGTTCACCCTGGGCGGCTTCTGCTCGCGCGAGGCGCTGGAAAAGATTCTGGCGGTGGACCCGTCGAAGCTCAACGACCCGGCGACCATCGAGGCCTGCCGCGTGCCGTCGCCGACGCTGAAGTGGGAACACCCGCAGGACTTCAACCACTGGCACTACACGACCAATGGCGCGAACTTCAGCCGCGACAGCTACGGCGGGATGATCTCGGACCTCACGCTCGCCTTCGGAAATTTTTTCACCGAGAACCCGGCCTCGCCCTACGCGCCGCCCGGCGTCGCGCCCGACCGCATGCGACACCCGCCCGCAGATTTCTGCACGAGCCCGGTGAAGGTGAAGAACCTTCGAAACCTCGAATACAACCCAGACGGGAAGTACGACGCGATCACCTTCTGCGACGGGCAGCCGCGCCTGTTCTTCTGCCGCGACACCCAGGCGCCCGTCGATTTCTGCAGCGATCCGGGCAACCGCATTCACCCATTGCCGCTGTCGCAAGAACGCAACTTCGCCGATGCTTTCTGCGCGAACCAGGGCGGCGCGGTCGAGGCGAACAAGAACGAGACCCCGCTGTACATGCTGAACCACGGCGGCGCGTTCGACCCGTGCCGGCTCGCGGCGCGCGCGATGCCGGTGGGGCTTGCGTACGACTACAACGGCAACGGCCGCCGCGACTACGGCGAGCCCATCGTCAACAACCCTTGGGAACGCTTCGACGACACGGGCATCGACGGCTGCGCCGATGCGAAGGAAGACGGGAAGGGCGGCTGCACGGCGACGGCGAATCTTGACGCTGCGGATCCGAACCACGACAACTACGACGTCGACGCGAACGCGCTGGGCACGGAGAACGACTGGCTCTGGCAACCAGGTGAGCCGTACCGCGACGATGGCGTCGATGGTGTGCCGGGCACGGGCGACCTCGGCGAAGGCAACGGCAAGTACGACGTCATCTCGGGCCGCGCGACGCTGCTCAGGTACGACGGCCGCACGAATTTTCGCGCGCTCGATGCGAAGCAGCGCAAGCGGATCAACGTGCTCGCCGATGGCGGCATTCGCGACGTCTTCAACCTCGGCGTGATGGCGAAGCAGCTGTTCGGCCTGGTGAAGGCGCTGCGTTCGACGCCCGTCGGCGAGTACCGGACCTTCGAGTCGATTCCGGGAATGGTGGACTCGCGCACGGGCCAGTTCACCCCGTGGAACAACCGGTGGAAGTCGGTGCCGCGCGACCTGCTGATGCTGTACGGCAAGGAACAGCCGACCGATGCCGATCGCCTCGCGGGTGAGGGCGACCATGTGGGCACGAACCAGGAAGCGTTGAACCGGTTTTCCGTCATGTACAACTGGGCGGCGGCGACGTGGCCGTCACTCGAACGGCCGATCACTCCCTTCGCGGGCGCCAGCATCGACGACCGCCAGAAGCTCGAGTTCTTCGAATCGAAGGCGCTGAAGGCGAAGCGGGGCTACGCGATTGCGCTGCCGCCTGGCTACGAGCACCCGGACAACAAAGACAAACGGTACCCGGTGCTGTTCATGCTTCACGGCTACGGCATGAATCCGAAGAACTTCCTCGGCACCTCGGTGGTCACCGACAGCTACGCGAAGGACAAAGACGTGAACTTCCGCCCGATGATCCAGGTGTTCCCTTCGGGGCGGTGCTGCTTCGTGAATGCAGCGACGAAGCAGAAGGACTGCCGCGAGACGGACGACACGGGCGAGGAGCTCGAACGGCTGGCGGGGTGGGAACGCGAGTGCAACTCGGGCTCGTTCTACGTGAACCGCCGCGGCTATGCCGTGGGCGACGAGACGCTCTACGGCGATTCCTTTTTCGAGCTGATGGAACACATCGACGCGCACTACCGAACGCTGCCCACCGCCGAGGTCGAGACCCGGTGAGCTGGTCTCCCCCTGATGACAACGTGGTGCGGGTGGCGCTGAAGCGGGCCGACCTGTGGGAGCTCGTGCAGGGCGACCCGGTGCTTGCCGAGAATCCGTTCGTTCGCGCGCTCGGCCCGCTGGCAGAGAAGGTGATGCGGCAGGGCGTCGGGCTTCGATACCCGGCACAGTCGGTGTTGTTTCAGCAGGGCGATGCGAGCACGTCGCTGTTCTTCGTCATTCGCGGCGAGGTGCGGTTGTCGGGGCGTTCGGGCAACGACCTGGTCGAGCTCGGCAACGTCACGCGCGGCGAGGTCTGCGGTGAGACGGAAATTCTGACGGGGGGCCCCCTGCGCGCGTGCTCGGCGGTGGCGCACGGCGAGGCGGCGGTGGCCGAGCTGCCGCGCGAGGCGTTGATGCACGATGGGAAGTTGCTGAAGGGTCTCGCGGAATTTCTCGGGCCGATTCAAACCGCGCGGTCGGCGGCACTGAGCGAAATGACCGACTTCATGAACCGTTGGTAGGAGCTTCGCCCATGGTCAAGCCGCACTACGACGATGATGACGACGAGAAGCAGCTGCTGCCCGGGCAGATGAAGTTCAAGGAGTTCGAGTGCCCTGGCTGCGATGCGAACAACCCATGCGAGCCGCCCGTCGGAACCGGCGACGAGGTGCTCTGCAATTACTGCGGGTGCGACTTCAAGGTGCTCGTCACGGATGAGCTGAAGCTCAAGCTCAAGGCGCTCTAGCTCCGAACAGCGCGGTGCCGACGCGGATCAGCGTCGCGCCTTCCTCGATCGCCACCTCGAAGTCCTGCGTCGTGCCCATCGACAGCGTCTTCAGGCCCAGGGTGCCGCCGAGCTTCCGCAGCGCCACGAAGTGCGGCCGCGAGGCTTCCGGATCTTCGCTGAAGGGCGGCAGGCACGTCAGGCCGACCAGCTCGAGGTTCGGCAACCCGCGGACTTGACCCGCCAGCGTCCCGGCGGCCTCGGCGGTGAGGCCCGCCTTCGTCGCTTCGGTACCGACGTTCACCTCGAGCAGGCAGCGCAACGGCGCCACCGGCTGGGCCGCCTCGTCTGCTTCTCTCGGGGTCGACGGGGCTTGCGCTGCTCGCCGCTTCGAGAGCTCTTGCGCCGTGTCAAAGCGTTCCAGCGCGTGAAACGTGTGCGCGGCTTTCGCGACATACTTCGCGTTCTTCAACTGCACCGGGCCGATGGCGTGCCAGCGAAGCCCGGGCAGGTCGGCGAGCGCCGTGTGCTTGTCGCGCAGCTCTTGCGCGTAGTTCTCACCGAAGTCGCGTTGGCCCAGCGCGTAGCCTGCGCGGATTGCCTCGGGCGGTTGAAGCTTCGAGACGGCGACGAGGACGACGTCGTCGCGCGGTCGGCCCGCGCGCGCGCACGCCGCCGCGATGCGCGTCTGAATCGCGGCGAACCTCGCTTCCATCATTCCATCGCCCACGGCAATTCGACCCCCGCCTTTTCCAGCAGGGCCAAG
>JAYUXE010001217.1:0-2807 GCA_043753165.1 Archangiaceae bacterium
CCCGACCTCTGCGCGAACGACGACTTCGTGCAGATGTTCCTCGACGAAGCGCGCATCGCGGCGCAGCTCGACCACAACAACGTCGTCCGCGTGTACGACTTCGGCGAGATTGGTGGCCGCTACTACATCGCGATGGAACACCTGCCGGGCGAAGACCTCGCCTCCGTGCTGCAGGTCAACCGGCGCGCGAAGCGACAGCTGCCGATCGAGGTGGCCGTCGACTTCGTGATCGGCGCGGCGACCGGGCTGCACTTCGCGCACGAGCTCAAGAATTCCGCCGGCAAGCCGCTGCACATCGTGCATCGCGACGTCAGCCCGTCGAACATCCTCGTCACGTACCATGGCACCGTGAAGCTGGTGGACTTCGGCATCGCGCGCGCCGAGTCGAACATCGTCAAGACCGAGGCCGGCACGCTGAAGGGCAAGGTCGCGTACGTGTCGCCCGAGCAGGCGATGGGCGAGCCGATTGATCGAAGGTCGGATCTCTTCGCGCTGGGGACGGTGCTGCATGAGCTGTTGACGGGCGCTCGCCTCTTCAAGCGCGAAAGCGATCTCGCCACGTTGAAGGCGGTGGCGAGTGAGCCGATTCTCGCGCCCAGCGCGACGCGCAGCGAGGTTCCGCCGGCGCTGGATGCGATCGTGCTGAAGGCGATGGCGCGGAATCCGGCCGAACGGTACGCGACGGCGGCCGATTTTGCGGACGCGCTGATGGGCTTCCTGATGACGCAGGGGTACCCGCGGTCAGAACGAAAGCTCGCCGACTACCTGACCAGCGTGTTCGACACTGAACGGCGGGACGCGAAGCTGCTGATCTCGCAAGCGTCCGCGATCGATGGCGGCCCGGTGCTGAAGACCCCGTCGCAGCTGCAGCACCTGCCGAGCCACCTGTCGCCCCTGCGCGGGCCGACAACGCTGCCGTCGATGCCGGTGGCCGCAATTCTGGTTCCCAATCGAACACCCCTGTACGCAGGCATGCTCGCGGTCGCGTTGCTCGGAATGGGAGCGACGTACTTCGCGCTGAAGACGCCTCCGCCGCTGCCCGAAGTCGTCACCGTCATCGAGGTGCCGCAGCCCGTCCCCGTCGCGGTCGTGGTACCGCCGTCGCCGCCTGCTCCACCTCCACCGCCCCAGCTGGTCGCGGTCGTCGAGCCTGTGCCTGTGCCTATGCCCGTCGCGGTTGCGCGCGCGAAGCCGAAGCCGGCCGTGAAGGCAAAGGGGCTGCTCACGCTCGATACGTCGCCGTACACCGAGGTCTTCCTCAGCGGCCGACGCCTGGGCGACACACCGCTGGTCGCCTTCCCGTTGCCGGTGGGAATTCAGGTGCTGCAGTTGGTGAACGAGGACAAGAAGATCCGCCGCACGATCGAGGTCGAGATCGAAGCCGGGAAGACGGTTGTGAAGAAGCTGAAGCTCTGAAGCGTGGTCTTGGTCACGGGTCACGCGCTTCCCTCAACGCGATCAGCCCGACGTCGTCCGGCGGGCAAGGGTCGGTATTGGCGTCGCTGATCGCTGTTGGCGTTGGTGGGTGACGCTGGCGGCGATCAGCGACGCCGATACCGATCAGCTGCGCCGATGCCGATCAGGGCTGGACCCCTGTTGCATGACCGGTCGAAAGACGGGTCGCTCAGGGTCGGCGACCTGCCGCTTTCGAGCATTCGATCGAATTCGATCGAAGATTTTCGACGCGCTGCGTTGCCTTTCGACGCCACCCCAGAGGTCTCGACCCAGTGCGTCACAAAACTTCGATCGAATTCGATCGAATGGTGGAAGGCCGTGTTGGCGGGCAGTTGAGGCCCTGGGGAGGCTGACGTTATGACGCGGTGCGCTAGGAAACTAGCCGCCGTCGGGTCCCGCTTCGAGCACATCGGCGGCGGTCGATGGCAGCTCGGAGAGCCGGCTGTTGTCGCCTTCGAGCACCTGGTTCCGCGAGGTGCGGAGGTACACGGTGCTCACCTTTCGGGGCACCTCAAGGCCGATCGAAAGCCGGCCGAGGTCCTTCCCGTCATAACCGAACAGCACCACCGACCGCGCCGACGGGCCGAGCCCGTACTTTGCCCAATCCTTCGGAGCGTCCTCGCCGAGCTCTGCGATCTTCAACGCGCCCAGCGTCCAGAGCACGGCCGCCATTTTGAACGGCTTCGCCGGACCTTTGACAGGCGCAACGACCTGCCACGAATCCCCCGAGCCGCCGTCGACGCTGCGCGGCCGTTCGACGATCACCTCTTTCCCATCGTTCGCGCGGAACACGATCTTCGCCACCGCTTCCTTCTTGAACGGCAGCACCAGCCGGTCTTTCAAATCGACCGGGTTGCGATTCAGCTGGCCTGCCGACGACACCGGGAGCTCAGCGATGACTGCGTGGGCGCCTTCTTCCCGAAGCAGCCACGTCTGCGTGCCGACCTTCACGAACCGAACGCGCACCACCGCGCCGCCTTCGAGCGTCAACGTCGCGTCGAGCTCGGGCGTCTCGAACTTCTTCCGCGCTTCCGCGGTGTCAGGCGGAAACGAGAGCGCGCGGTCTTTGTTGAGCGCGCCCAGGGCACCCTGCAGCGTCGCCTGATCTGCCGCGAACTGAATCGGCTTCACCAACTGCCACGCCTTAATCGTGTCGCGCTCGACCGTGTACGCGTTCTCTTTCGTCTTCACTTCAATCTTCGTGACCTTCGGCTCTTCGATGCCGAACACCTCCTTGTCGCGGAAATCGAAGGTCGACTTCTGCAGCGTCCACCGCACGCCGCCCTCGGCCGACCACACCTGCGGCTGGCCATCGCGCCGCAGGTACACCGTGCCATCGAACGTGTTCTCGA
>JAYUXE010001218.1:0-6631 GCA_043753165.1 Archangiaceae bacterium
GGCCGCCGGGTGCATAGCAGACAGCCCGCGGCAAGGATCTGATTTTGGTCTAGAAGCTTTTGCGTGTTCCTCGTGGCCTACCTGAAGCTCTACACCGACTGCCTGTCGCGCGCGGTCGGCGGCATCGCGAAGAACGCCTGGACGCTGGTGCTGCCCATGGGGCTCTTCGCCGCGTGGTGGTTGCTCGCGGTGCCCGTCGCGGCGCTGGGGCCACTGGCCGGTATGCTGATGCGCCTGGCGATGTACTTCGCGTTCAGCAGCTACCTGTATTTTGCGGCCGGCATCGTCGCGAACCAGAAGGTGGGCTTCGACGATTTGAAGAAGAGCTTCCTCGTCTACTTCTGGAGCCTGATGGGGCTCTTCTTCGTCCTCTGGATCGCGGAAATCGTGCTCGGCGCGGTGTTCGGCCAGAACCCGAACCGGGGTGTGATCCTCGCTGGGCTCGACCTCATCGCCTTCATCGTCCTCAACCCCGCGCCCGAAATCATCTACACGAAGGGCACCCGCGGCGGCATGGACACCATCTCGCGCAGCGTGAAGTTCGTTCAGGAAAACTGGATCGAGTGGTTCATTCCCATGCTGCTCATCGGGGCGGCGGTCTACGGCCTGTGGTCGAACCTGTGGCAGTTGCCTGGCGCAGTGACGCTGATCCTCGCCCTTCTCGCGGGCGCGATCTTCCACGTGGTGATGGTGTTCCGCGGGCACCTGTTCGAGGCGCTGGACAGCAGCACGCACCGCCAGCGCATGTTCAAGTACGGCCGAAGAAACGACTGATCAGTCTTCTGCCGCGACGAGGTGGAAGTCGGGGATCTCTTTCTTCATGTAGTCCCGCATCCGCACCACCAGCGCCGATTCGATCTGCCGTGCGCGCTCGCGGCTGACGCCCCACTGCGCCCCGATGTCCTGCAGCGTCAGCGGCTCGTCGGACATCAGGCGCTTCTCGAAGATGAACTTTTCCTTGTCGCTGATGGTCAGCGCGAACTGCCCGAGCTTCGTCTTGAACACGTCGCGCAGCTGCGCGTTGCCCAGCGACTCTTCGGCGCCGATGGCGTTCGACGGCAGGGCGCGATCGGCGCGGGTCGACTTGTTGTCCTCGTCGCCCACGCGCATCGGAGCGTCCAGCGACAGCTCGTCGTTGCCGAGCCGTTGATCCATGTCGACGACTTCCTGCTCGGTCACGTTCAGCCGCTGCGCGAGCAGCTTCGGCGTCACCTCGAAGCCCTGGTTCCTCAAGCGTTCCTGTTCCTGGCGCAGCTTGAAGAAGAGCTTTCGCTGGGCTTCCGTCGTGCCCAGCTTCACCATCTTCCAGTTGTCCATGATGTAGCGAAGGATGTACGCGCGAATCCACCAGGCCGCGTAGCTGGACAACTTCACGCCACGGCCCGGGTCGAACTTCTTCACCGCCTGCATGAGGCCGACGTTTCCTTCCTGAATCAGGTCGAGCAGCTGAATCGGGTTGCGGTGGTATTCGTGCGCGAGCTTGACCACCAGGCGCAAGTTGCTCGCGACCAGCCGGTACGCCGCCTTCACGTCGCCTGACGCGCGGTACTTCTCGGCCAGCGCGATCTCTTCTTCGCGGGTGAGCAGCGGGTGCTTCAACACCTCGTGCATGTACGCCTGCAGCGCGTCGCGCCGGGCGAGCTTCGAGTCGGGATCGTCGTCGTCGGTGCTCTTGACGACGAGGCCGCTGGCGTCGACGTCTTCGAGCTCTTCGGCCGGGGGCTCGATCTCTTCGCTGCCGTCGGCGGCAATGGGAGTCTTCGCCGGCACGTCCTCGACGAGCTCCGCATCGGCCACTTCCTTCTTCGTGCGTCTGGCCATCGAGCTCCCTTCAATAACGCAAAGCCGCGCGAAGGCCCATTGCTCGTGCTACAGGAAATGCGCAATGAGCAACCAGCCTCTTCCGATGCCCAGTGGTGCTGCTGACCGCGACCAGGAATACGTCGCCGACGTCAGCTTCGACTCGCTCGGCCTGTCACCCGAAGTTCGCAAGGCCATCGCCGAGCGCGGCTACACCCACCCCACCCCCGTGCAGGCCAAGGCGTTCGCCCCCGTGATGGAAGGGCGCGACCTCATCGTCCGGTCGAAGACGGGCACCGGCAAGACGGCCGCGTTCGGCCTGCCGCTGCTCGAACGCATCGCGATGGGTGAGAAGAAGGTCAAAGCCCTGATTCTCTGCCCGACCCGCGAGCTGGCGATGCAGGTCGCCGCCGAGCTGGCCGAGCTCGCCAAGTACCGCGACATCCGCGTGACCGCGATCTACGGCGGCGCGTCGATGAAGGTGCAGGAAGACGCCCTGGACGACGGCAGCGCGATCATCGTCGGAACCCCGGGCCGCGTGTTCGACCACATTCAGCGCCGGAACCTGAAGCTGGGCGACTGCGCGTTCGCGGTGCTGGACGAGGCCGACGAGATGCTGAACCAGGGCTTCTTCGAAGAAGTGACGCGGATCCTCGACTACCTTCCGAAGACGCGGCAGGTGCTGCTGTTCTCGGCGACGGTGCCCGACGACATCCAGCGGCTGATTTCCAAGTACACGACCAACGCCGAAACGCTGCTGCTGTCGGGCGACGTCTTCACCGTCGATCACATCCAGCACATCAAGTACGAGGTTTCCGAGGCGTACCCGAAGCCGCGCAACCTCATCTACATGCTCGAGATGGAAGAGCCGGACAACGCGATCGTGTTCTGCAACACGCGCAGCGACACCGAGCTCGTCTGCGCCGTGCTGAACCGAAACGGCTTCGACGCAGAGCTCTTGAACGGCGACCTGCCGCAGAAAGAACGCGAGCGCGTGATGGCGATGGTGAAGCGCGGGGAAGTGGCGTTCATGGTGGCCACCGACCTCGCCGCCCGCGGCATCGACATCTCGGACCTCGGCCACGTCATCAACTACACGTTGCCTGAAGATCCGGCGGTCTACCTTCACCGCGTGGGCCGCACGGGCCGCATCGGAAAAAAGGGCGTCGCGCTGAACCTCGTCTCGGGCCGCGAGTTCTCGCAGTTCTCGACGCTGGAAAAGAAGTACGGCATCCAGTTCGAGAAGCGCGAGATGCCGAGCCCCGAGAAGGCCGTCACGATGTGGACGGATCGCCACGTGAAGGAGCTCAAGGAAGCGGCGTCGGGCACCATCTACGAAGGCTTCCTGGGGCTCGCGAGCGAGCTCAAGAAGCGGCCTGACGCGGACGAGCTCATCGCGCTGATGCTGAAGAGCTTTTTCAAAGAGCTGCGGAAGGAAAAGCTCTCGGGGGGAGGCAAGGAAGAAGCGCCTGCGGCCCCTACCAAGTTCGAGAAGCTGCGCCCGCACGAGAAACGGTACGCCGATGCGCCCCCGTCGCGTGGGGCCCCGCGCGGTGAAAAGAAGCCGTTTCGTGAACGCGGGGGTCGGCCCGATGTGAAGACCGAGCCCGAACGTTCTGAGCTTCGCGCGGTGCAGCGCCCGGTGGCTTCGCCAGCGGCGCCGATTCCGCATGACGCTTTGACGCCGACGGAAGGGGTTGTTTCCGTGGCGGCAGTTCCGAAAGCGCCTGCGCCTGCGCGCCGTGCGCCGGTGAAGAAGCTGTCTGACCGTGAGCTCTTCGAGGCGCTTCAGCGCGGCGAGACGCCCCCGATTCCCGACCCGACCACCGACGAGCACCCCGCCCACGAAGAAGAGGCCGTCGCCGAGAGCCGCCCGCCGCGCCGCGAGCGAAGCAGCAGCAGCAGCAGCAGCAGCAGCAACCTCGGGAGCGACGAAATCCGCGCCACGCGCGAGCCCCGCGGCGGCGCTGAAGAGCGCACGGGTGAACGCCGCCCGCGGCGTGAGCGCAGCAAGAGCGAAGTGGCTCCTCCGGCTGCGGGTCAGGTTCGCATGTGGCTGAACCTCGGCACGCTCGACGGCCTGGACAGCGCGGGGGTGTCGGCGGCGATGGAAGCCGCGGGCGCTCCGGCGGGCAAGGTGCAGCGCGCCGACGTGCTGCGCAGCTTCACCTACCTGTTCGTGGCGGAAGAAGACGTCGCGGGCTTCGAAGCGACCGCCGGCAAGAAGCAGGGCGAAAAAGCGATCAAGATCGAACGGGCAAAGAAGTAACCCACCCCCGATGAACCTCGCGTGGCTGCTGCTGTTGGCGCTGCCCGAGGATCCGGCGATCGCACTCGAGAACCTGGGCCGCTTCGGCCCTGCCCCCGAGTGTGAAGCGGTGGAACGCATCGAACGGTCGGGCGACGACCACTTCCACACCTTTTCGCCGCCCCCGCCCTACCCCGCGTTCGAAGGCATCTACGCCGAGGTCGCGCCCTACCTCGACCACCCCGACCGCGCCGTGGTGCTCCGTGCGGCCGCGCTGGTTTGCCGCACGGACGACGCGGCGGCCGCGGCCCGGCTCTCCGCGGCCGCTCTCAAATGGCCGTGCGAAAACGCGTTGACGCGCGCCGCGGTCGCGCTGTCACCCGAGGCGCTCAACCTTCCAGAATGCAAAGTGGCGCTCGAGCCCCCGTGGCGGCTCACCGCCCAGCAGCTGGCGAAGGCGAAGCTGCCCAACCAGCGCGCCACGGCGAAGGCAATTTCCAACGGGGACGCCGCCGTGCTCGCACGGACGATGTGGCAGCTCGATGCCATCGACGCGCAACTCCGAAGAGCGGCCTTCGTCACCCTCGCGCAGGTCGACGCACCCGCGGCCTTTGGCCCCGTCGCGCGGGCGATACAGAAAGCCCTGGGCCCACCGGTTTTCCCGCCGAGTCGACGACCTGGCCTTCGACCTTTGGGACCACGGGCAGCTGCAGCGCGACGGTGCCCGGCGCCACCGCAAACGTCGCGACCTCCTCCGGCCGTTCTGCGTTCGCCACCACCTCGTACTCGCCTGGCGACAAGGTGAGCACGAACTCGCCCTTGGCATTGGTGGAAGCGCCACGTTCGGACAACGCTTCCTTCATCTCGTTCGTCGCGGCCTTCATCGCCGCTTCCCCGAACGCGGCCCGAACGTAGACGCCCGGCGCAGGCCGGCCTGTGGCGGTGGTGACCGTGCCCTTCAGCTCGACGCCTTGCTGTACCGTCATCGTCTTTCGCACGGTGCCCTTCAACGGAAAGACGCGGTCGCCCGAAAGAATCCACGCGTGGCCGAGGCGCAGCGTCACGGGTGTCTTGGGCAACTCTTGCATCGACCACCTACCGGCGGCGTCGGACTTCACTTGCGCGTTGGAGACTTGATTCCCGGTGAGGTAGCCCCCGACCCCTTCAACCGGGTTCCCCTGCGGGTCGACGAAGGTGAGCTCGAGGCTGGCCGGCGTTTGAAGACGCAGCTCGACGTCGTCGCCGAAGCTGGTACCGAGGCCGACCTTCCCCTTCGACCGGGCGATGAGCTGCATCCCGAACGGCGGCGCAAAAACGGAAGGCAGCCGAAACTCACCGCGCGCATTGGTGACGGCCCGCGCGGCGCAGTGGTCGGGGTCCGCAACGACTTCCGCGCCCGCGACGGGTTGGCCTTTTGCGTCGACCACGAGGCCCGCAGTTTCCTGCGCAGGGGCCAGCTCGACCTGCCACGGCCCCTGCCCCACCTGCAGCATCGACGACAGGTGCATCGGGCGGCCGCCGGAAATCGACACCGCGACGGTCTGCGCCGAAGGAGCGGTGGCCAGAAACTGGCGCATGCCGGCCTGCATCGGGGCGCTGGTGAAGACGTCCCCTTTTCGAACGAGACGTTCCATCGCCATCGTCTCGGGGTCGACGACCCAGACCGCGGCATCCTTCTTGATGCCTTCGACGCTCATCGCCACCGCGCCGACGTCGGCGATCATCACATCGCCGCCAACGGGCCCCTGGCCGCCCAGCTTTCCATCGGCCGATGCCGCCATCGCAGTGAAGGGTCCTTCGCCAACCACCACACCGTGAAGGTGCCATCGGCCACGGTCACCGCCGTCGCGATGGGTTTCGCGCCTTCGAGCCCGGCCAGCAGCCGTTTGCCGAACGCTTCCTGCTGCTCGGGACACAGGCAGCGGCCAAAAGGACGACCTGGGGTCCGCGGGCAACCGGCGAGGGCGCCATTCGGGCCGAACACCCGCACCTGCGCTTTCGCGAGGGGTGCATCGTTGAAGACGACCCGGCCTTTCAGCGTTTCGGCCGAAGACACGGCAGCCGCGAGCACCACCCCCAGTACGCAGACGCGCCTGGAAGAAGGTTACGCGGTCGGCGCTTCGACGTTCGACGAAGACGAGACGATCGCCGGGCCGCGGTTCCCGCCGAAGCCCCAGGCCTGCAGCAGGCTCGAGATGCCGACGTAGAGGAAGCCGAGCTGGAACAGGACGAGGAAGGGCAGCGACGTGTAGACCGAGTTGTCCCACGCGAACCAGACGGCCCAGGTGAAGTAGGCACCGAACGTGAGCTCGACCCACGGCATCCAGCTGGCCTTGCCGCGGTACGCCTTCGTCACCTTGCGGGCGTGGACGCCTTCAGCGCCCGTCTTCGGGGTGCGGGTGAAGCCGGATTCCAGCTTGAAGAGCGCTTCGACGACGGCCTTCGCGTTGTTGATCGCCATCCCGAGGCCGAGGCTCATCAGGAAGGGCAGGTACTTCACGCGATCCCACCAGCCGCGGCCGAGCTCACGCTGCGTCGCGATGTAGAAGAACGTCACCGACAACGTCGCGGCAATGCAGAACG
>JAYUXE010001219.1:0-2804 GCA_043753165.1 Archangiaceae bacterium
AGGTCAGAGGCCAAAGCTGACGCGTTTCGAGCGTGCGGAGTCTTTTCGTTCTTCGAGAAAGCCAAGCTGCTCGAGAGCGAAGAGCAACGCCAGCGCGTCGCGTTCGCTGAAGTCCGTCAGGGCCCGCAGATCATCGACGGACTTGGTGCCGTCGGCGAACGCGATCAACTGGGCCTGCTCGTTGGTGAACCGAAAGCGCTCGAGCGGATACGGCGGGTCGGCGACCGGTGAGAGGATCCGCTTGCTGGGCAGCCTCGTTCGGAGCACGACCAACGGCTCGCGCAGGCAGCCTTCGAGAATCAGCTGGCCGGGAAACACCTGTAGCCGCGCGACGTCGGGCTTCAGCGCCTTGCCCCGGGTGAAGCTGTACTCGCCGTCGGCCCAGGTGAAGGTCGACCAGATGATCTCGCGAATCTGCTGCTCGAGCAGCTCGATGCGCTGGGCCTCGGTGAGCACGCCGAGCCGCACCATTGCGACGCCCGTGCGAAGGCCTTCTTCCCGGGCGAGCTGCGCGACCGCCTCGAGATCCTGAAGCGGCAGCAGCCCCTTGCGTGCGACAAAACGGGCGAAGCGTTCGTGCGCGAGGTTGCTGGCCGCGTACACCGGCTGGCCCGCCTCGAAGCTGACGACCTTGATCGCCGGAGCGCGGTGCACCACCAGCTCTCCGCTGTGCTGACCCTGGAAGAACGCGTTGAGCAAACGCGGCACCGAAGTGTCTTTCAGCGAGCCCGCGCGGGGCAGGGTGCGCTTCACGGCCGGCTTCACCGACGGCGTGCGGCCGTGGCGCCAGATCTTTTCCCACTCTTCCAGCGGCAGCAGGCCTTTCGGTTCCTGCGCGGGCGGCTCGATCACCACCACCTCGCCCATGAGCTCGTCGTCCTGCGGCGGCTCAAAGGGGATGACAGGCGCCGGCCCGCAGATGGCCTCGACGCACAGCAACAGATCATTCAGCGGAAACGGCTTCTCGAAGAACGCGATCACGCCGTGCTGCTCGCGCGTCGCTTTGGCGTAACGATCGCCGCGGTAGACACCGCTCATCGCGATGGTGGGGATCTTCAAGGTCCGCAGCTCGCCCAGCAGCGCGTCACCTTCGAGATCCGGCAGCATCAGATCGCAGATGGCGAGGTCGGGCTTCTGCTTCTCGACGGCGTCGACGGCCGCGCGGCCCGTGTAGACGGCTTTCGCGGTGTGACCGCGCGCCTCGGCGGCCGCCTGGAGCAAGGTCGCGAGCTCGAAGTTGTCCTCGATGATCAGCAGCGTCGCCATGGCGTTTCCGCGCGCCGACACTACCATCGAGGCCAATGCGATCACTGGGCATCCACCACCTCGCCGTCCACGCGCACGCGGCGGGTGTCGAAGCCGTCACCGCTTTCTACCGCGAGATCGTCGGCCTCAAAGAGCTCACCCGGCACCTCGAGCCCGACGGCTCGCTGCGAAGCGTCTGGTTGAGCCTCACGCGAACGGCCGACCCTGCGGGCGGCTTCCTCGCCGTCGAGAAGGGCTCGATGTTCGGCCCCGCGATGATCGCGCTCAAGATTTCTTCAACCGATCGAGCGGCTCTGATCGCCGACCTGAAGCGACAAAAAGTCCAGATCGTCAAAGAGTCGCGGTGGTCCGTGTACGTCGACGACCCTGCTGGAAACCACGTCGCGTTCAGCCACCACCCGCACGATCTGCTGTGACATAAGCTGCCGACTTCGTGTCGCGACTCGGCGAAATGCTGCTGGAAGAGAAGCTCGTCGATTCCTCGCAGCTCGAGGAGGCCCTGGAAGCGCAGGTCGTGCACGGCGGCCGCCTCGGCACCAACCTGGTCGAGCTCGGCTTCGTGAACGAGAAGGATCTCGCGCGCACGCTGGGGAAACGACACAACATCGCGTTTGCGTCGGGCGAGATGATCCCCGACCCGACGGCGCTGGCAGTGGCCGAGCCGAAGTTTCTCGACGATCACGACCTCGTGCCGATGCGCATCGATGCCACGCGCCTCACCGTCGCGTTGATCGACCCGACCCAGCTGACCGCGATCGACGAGCTCGGCTTCAAGGTCGGCAAGCGCGTGGTGCCCGTCGTCGTGCCCGAATTCCGGATCAATCAGCTGCTGCGGAAGCACTTCAAGGCGTTTCGCCCGATGCGCCCGATCGACATGAACTCGATTCGGCCGTCGGCGCGCGTGCGGCCCGAAGGGCCATCGCCTACTGAAGTGAAAGATCTGATCAACGAAGACGACTTCGCCCAGCTGTACGCGAAGGCCGTCAGTGACGATGACGAAGAAGCGCTGGAGATGATCGAGGTCGTCGACGAGCCAGGACCTTCGGGTCCGCGGCCGCGCATCATCGAGCCGATCGGGAAGATCTCCGTGCCGACTGCGAGCTCCGAGCCGCCGCTGACGCCGCTGGGCTTCGCCGAGGCGCAGGCGCTGCTGTCGAAGTCGGCCGATCGCGAAGACATCGCGCGCACCGTCTTGCGGTTCGCGGTCAGCAAGTTCCGCCGCGCGCTGCTGCTGTCGGTGCACGGCGACATGCTCACCGGCTGGCACGGGGCCGGGCAGGGCGTACGCGAGAAAGCCGTGCGGCGCATCGGCGTGTCGTTGAAAGAGCCGAGCTCATTCCGCCTCGTGCGCGACTCACGCTCGCACTACGTCGGCGCGATGAAGCGCGGGCCGGGCACGGCGGTCTTCTACAAGCTGCTGGGCGGCGGGTTTCCGACCACCGCGGTGATGATGCCGCTGCTGGTGCGCGCCAAGCCCGTGCATGTGCTGTACGTCGACCAGGGCGCCGACGAGCTCACGCCGCCCGACATCGGCGAGC
>JAYUXE010001220.1:0-6621 GCA_043753165.1 Archangiaceae bacterium
GCCCAGCCGATGTAGACCGTGCTCACCGTGTGCTTGCGCGGGTCGCGCGATGGGTCGGAATAGGTGAAGAACTGTTCCGACAAGTCCACGTCGAGGCCCGTCTCTTCTTTCACTTCGCGCACGCAGGCGACGTGCAGCGGCTCACCTTCGTCGACGAATCCGCCCGGCAGCGCCCAGCCCACCGGCTCGTTCTTTCGCATGATCAACACGATGCGATCGCGCGGCAGCTCGACGATGCAGTCCACCGTCGGAATGGGATTCTTGTACTCAGGCATGCCGCTCTCTCTTACCTCGGCGGTTGCCCCCGTGAAGGTCGATTTGGCCGCCCGGTGACGGGCCCGGCACAGGGCTGTTCGTGCTCCCCCTTTCTGGGGTTAGAAGTCTTTCTTTTCGATGGAGGCATGCCGGTGAAAGAGATCTCGACTGTGATGACCGAGACGCGGGTCTTCCCCCCGCCCGAAGCCTTCGCGTCCCGCGCGCACCTCAAGTCCATGGACGACTATCGGAAGCTCTGCGCCGAAGCCGACGCCGACCCCGAGAAGTACTGGGCCCAGCGCGCGACGGAAGAGCTGTTCTGGAAAGAGCCGTTCACGAAGGTCCTCGACTGGAAGCCGCCGCACGCGAAGTGGTTCGAAGGCGGCACCACCAACCTCTCGTACAACTGTCTCGATCGGCACCTGGTGAACCGGGGCAACAAGGTCGCGATTCGATTCGAAGGCGAGCCCGGCGATCAGCGCCAGCTCACCTACTCCGAGCTGCACGCCCAGGTCTGCCTGCTCGCCAATGGCCTCAGGTCGCTGGGCGTGAAGGCGGGCGACCGCGTCGGCATCTACCTGCCGATGGTGCCCGAGGCGGCGGTGGCGATGCTGGCCTGTGCGCGCATCGGGGCCGTTCATTCGGTCGTCTTCGGTGGCTTCTCGGCCGAGGCCGTGCGCGACCGCATGAATGACGCCGGAGCAAAAGTGCTGCTCACCGCCGACGGTGGCTGGCGCAAGGGTCAGGTCGTCCCGCTGCTCGAGAACGTGCGCGCCGCGGTGAAGCTCGGCATGCCCACTGTGCACACCGTCGTCGTCGCGCGCCGCACGGGCCAGAGCCTCACGCTAAAGTCCGGTGAGCTCGCGTGGGACGCGCTGGTGGGCGCGGCCGATGCCGACTGCCCGCCGACGTGGGTCGACAGCGAGCACCCCCTGTTCATCCTCTACACCTCGGGCTCGACCGGAAAACCGAAGGGCGTGCTGCACAGCACCGGCGGTTATTCGATGTGGGCGTCGCTGACGACGCGGTGGGTGTTCGACCTGAAGGAAGACGACGTCTACTGGTGCACCGCGGACGTCGGCTGGGTCACCGGGCACAGCTACGTCGTGTACGGCCCGCTGATGAACGGGGCGACGGTGGTGATGTACGAGGGCGCTCCGACGACGCCGGGGCCCGATCGTTTCTGGGATTTGATCGAGCGCCACAGGGTCACGATTCTCTACACGGCGCCGACGGCGATTCGCGCGTTCATGAAGCTCGGCGACGCGCACCCGAAGAAGCATGACTTGACGTCTTTGCGACTGCTCGGCTCGGTGGGTGAGCCCATCAACCCCGAAGCGTGGATGTGGTACCGCGAGGTGATTGGCGGCAACCGCTGCCCCATCGTCGACACCTGGTGGCAGACGGAAACGGGCGGCATCCTCATCTCGCCGCTTCCGGGAGCCACCCCCACCAAGCCCGGTTCCGCCACGCTGCCGCTGCCCGGCATTCATCCTGAGATCATGGACACGAAGGGCGCTTCCCTGGCCGTCGGCGCCGGCAAGCTGTTCGTCACCCGGCCGTGGCCGTCGATGCTGCGCACCCTGTGGAATGACGACGAGCGCTTCAAGGCTGCGTACTTTTCCGAGCTGCCGAACGTGTACTTCACCGGCGACGGCGCGCGCCGCGATGCCGACGGCTACTTCTGGTTCATCGGCCGCGTCGACGATGTGGTGAATGTCGCCGGCCACCGGCTGGGCACCGCCGAGGTCGAGAGCGCGCTGGTGTCGGAAGGCCGCGTCGCCGAAGCCGCGGTGGTGGGCAGGCCCGATGACGTGAAGGGCACGGCGCTGGTCGCGTTCGTCACGCTCAAAGCCGGCGTCGAGGGAAATGAGGCAATGAAGAAGGCGCTGGCGGCGCACGTGACGAAAGAGATTGGAGCGATCGCCCGCCCCGATGAAATCCGCTTCGCGGCCGCGCTGCCGAAGACGCGTTCGGGAAAGATCATGCGCCGGTTGCTGCGCGATGTGGCGGCCGGAAAGACGACGACGCAAGACACGACGACGCTGGAAGACCTGAGCGTGCTCGCCGCGCTTCGCGAGGAGGAAGAATGATCAACCGGGCGCTGATTTTCGCAGGCGTGGTGTTGGGGTTGGGCTGTTCAGGAAACGGCAGCGGAGGCATGGGCGGCGGCTCGGGCGGCAGCGATGGCTCGGACGGCGGCGATGCAGGCCCAGGCCTTCAGTACGTGCACCGGTTCTCGCCCAACGGCTCGGTGGGGGTGGCGTTCTCGGAAAAGGCCGACGCGTCCGACTTGTCGTTTCAGCCGCTGAACCGCGCGTTCGATGGCGGCGTGCTGCGGTCGGTGCTGCTCGAGCCATTTGGGCTGCGGTTCGTGCCAGCGGCGTTCGTGAGCCGGGCGCTTCGGCTCGAAGCGGGTGAGCTCGAGAACGGGGGCATTCCAATTCCGGTCTGGGCGCTGCTGGTGAATGACGGCGGCGCCGAGCCTGCGAACACGGTGACGACGTTCGGAGCCGACACCGACGCGGGCGTCGCGGGCTTCGTGATGGCGGCGGTCGATCGCCTCTACGAATTGCAGCCCCGGTCGCAGCTGATCGGCCGGCTCGAGCAGCTGACGCCGGGCAGATCATTCGAGGTGGGTGAGACCGTGCGCTTTGCGGGGCGCCTCGATTCGCAGAACGGCGAGACGATGACGGGCACGCTCGAGGTGAACGGCGCACCCACGACGTTCACCGCGGTGACCACCACCCAGGCCCAGACCGCGTTCATCTGCGCCCAGCCGGGCGCCGCCACCGTTTCGCTGGACGCCGAGATCACGCTGCAGTCGAGCCGCTTCACGTTCGCGCCGACGCAGAAGGTCCAGTTGCTGCGGCGCGTGTTCTGCCACGCCAGCGGGCTGCCGAACGCGATGCCCCCGGATGAAGTGGCGACGTCGCTGACGGCCGAGCTGCGAAGCCCGGCGCTGGCGACCGACGCGGGCGAGCTGCTGAATGTCTTCGCGAACGCGATGGCTGATCGTTCGACCGTCAACCTGTCGAAGCTCGCAGCAAAGCTGACGTTGCCGTGCGGGCGCGGCTCGCGGCCGTGCGATTTGAACCTCGAGTACGAGGCGTCGCTGGAAATCACGAACGCGGGGCCGAAGCCGCTGCTGACGCGCGGGCCGACCGTCATCTCGACGGGGCCGCTGTTGTCGATCTCGGACACGACGTTCGAAGAGGCGGGTTACCCGCTGAACGTGCCGAAGACGATGCTGTTTCGCCTGACGTGCCTGGGGCAGGGGCGCGGCCCGCTGAGCGTGCGTGTCGACGTGCGGCTGGAAAACAACGAGCCGTCGCGGATTCTCGACATCGATCTGGGGCTCGTGCAGTGCGGTGGCTCGATTGACGGGCTGATGCTGGCCGACGAGCAGAAGCTGACCCGCAGCGGGTCGATGTGGACGGCAGCAGCGACCACCGCCAGCGCGAACGTGCTCGCGGGCTCCGATGCGCTCGGCCTCAAGGTCGCGGCGTTGAACGGGCAGTCGGTGGGCTACGACAACGTGACCCTGTTTCAGAGCCGGCAGGGCCCGCCGCGAATGAAGTTCACCTCGGGCCTGCAGGGCGCCAACCTCGAATACAACGGCGGGCGCTACGGGGTGAAAGGCCTGATGTCGACGGCCGCGTTCGCGGCGACCGACACGTTCACGGTCACCGGGCTGGACGAAGACGGCGGCACGAAGCGGACGCCCGATGGTGGCCCGATGGTGATCACCGTGCCTGCGGCCGGCGCGCTTCCCGCCTTTGCGCAGATGTTCGGCCCGCTTGCCGGGTACGCAACGCCGGTGCGTCTCGTCGATGGCACGTTCGACGTCCTCTACGTGTCGGTGGGTGCGGCGAGCCCGCGCATCGGAGAGGGCGGGGTGATTCGCACGGTGCGCGCGGCCGACATGGTGCTCGATGGCGGTTTCCGCGAAGCGCCCATGCTCGACGCGGCTTCGATTCGCGCGCTCACGGCCTGGGGTCTGGACGCGGGCACCATCTACATCGCGTCGCTTCGGCAGCGGGACGCCGACGGGTTCTTCAGAGAATCGGATGCCGGCGCTCGGCTCGTGCCTGTTCGTGCAGGGCGCATGGTGCAGGTCGACGTGAAAGATCTGAGTCCGTAACTCCACGCGAAAAAACGACCGCCGCGATGTTCCGCGACGGCCGTTCGGGCTTTCGAGGCTCGAGAAATTACCGCGCGGCGACCTCGAGCTGGTTGTCGACCTTGGTGACGCCCGCGCAGCCGCGCGCGAGCTCGTCGATGCGGGTCTTCTCGCTGGCCGACTTCACCGGGCCGCGCAGGGTGACGTGCGCGTTCTGGGTGATGATCTTCACGTTCTTCGCCGAGAACGAGAGGCCGTCCGCGCCGACGACGGCCTTGCGGATTTCCTGGGTGATCTTCAGGTCCGTCTCAGAGTTGCTCTGGTCCATTGGGGTCAGCGTCGCGTCGTTGCGGTCGCGCGCGTTGACCTTGGTGTTGTCGGGCTCGGTGCCAGCAGGCACGGCCTTCTCTTTCTCTTTCTTCACCGCCTCAGGAGAACGGGCGACCGGCTCAGACCGCGAGGTGGGAACTTCGCGCTCTGGGGTCGCCGTCGTCTGGTCCGCGGCCACTGCGGTGGTCGTTGCAGTCGTCTCGGTTTCACGGGTGTGCGCGCAGCCGAACAGACCGGCAGCCGCCACCGCAATGATGGTTGTCTTGAACATGTCTTCGGTCCTCTTCACGCCATAGGGGCGCTGGGGTGCGGTTCATTCCGCGTGTCCGACGGCTTTGGCGCCGCGACTTCGGACGACGAGCTCACATCGCTGACGTTGAAGCGCTTGAAGAGGTCCTTCACGCGGTCGACTTCCTTCCCGTCTTCGGTGTGCACCGAGATGAGAATGTTGCCGTCCTTGATTTTGCCTTCGTACTGCTTGGCTTCCAGCTCGGGGATTCCCATTCCGATCAGCGCGCCGGTGAGGCCACCGACAGCAGCGCCCACCGCGGCGCCAGACAAAGCGGCCAGCAGTGGACCCGCGGCAATCAAGGGCCCGAGGCCGGGAATCGCGAGCGCTCCGATGCCGACGAGCAGGCCGAGCGTGCCACCCGCCACGCCGCCCGTGCCTGCGCCAGCCACCGCGCCTTCCGGGGCCTTCGTATTCTTTTCATGCGCGAAGTCGCGCGTGCCCTGCTTGTCGGGCAACAGAACTGAAATGTCGTTGTCGCTGAACTTTGCATCCTTCAGCGCTTTGACGACGTGTTCGGCTTCCCCATAGCTCTTCACGATTCCAAAGACGGCTTTGTTCGACATGGTGTTTTCTCCTGGTACGAGTTGCGGCTACGCAGGAGCACGATCGGGGCCAGCAGCTTCCAGAGAGAAGCATTGCGCCACCGCGCCGATTCTCGTGGGGCTGTTCGGCTGGCTGGGACGCAGTGCCACAGCTAAAGCGCGTCGAATGAACTTCGCGTCCCACGCCGGCCCCGCTTGTTGCCTCGCCGCCACCGCATCGCAGCAAACGGGCATGCGTCTTCCACTGCCGGCATTGAACGACGAAGAAGGCCCGCGCCTGCCTGACTTGTTGCCGCCCGTCGTCGACGCCCACGTTCATCTTTTTCCCGACGCGGTGTTCGACGCGCTGTGGACGTGGTTCGACAATTACGCGTGGCCGGTTCGTTACAAACTGCGCACGCCGCAGGTGATTCGCTTCCTGCTCGACCGCGGCGTCTCGCACGTCGTCGCGCTGCACTACTCGCACAAGCCCGGCATGGCGCGCGTGCTCAACCGCTACATCGCTGAAGTCTGCGCCACCGAGCCGCGCGTCATCGGCCTGGCCACCGTGCTGCCCGGGGAACCGGGCGCCGTGCAGATCCTGGAAGAAGCGTTCGCGATGGGGCTCAAGGGCGTGAAGCTTCACTGCCACGTGCAGTGCTTCGCTGCCGATGCGCCGGAACTGCACGAGATCTACGCCACCTGCGCGAAGCACCAGAAGCCGCTGATCATGCACGCGGGCCGTGAGCCCAAAAGCGAGCACTACAAGATTGATCCGTACACCGTTTGCGCCGCGGAACGCGTCGAACGCGTGCTCACCGATCATCCCGACTTGAAGCTCTGCGTACCCCACCTGGGCGCGGATGAGTTCGACGGCTACCTGCGCCTGCTCGAGCGCCACCAGAACCTCTGGCTCGACACGACGATGATGGGCGCGGGCTACTTTCAGCTGCAGGTGCCGCTCCGCGCGTTTCTCGCCCGGCCCGATCGCATTCTCTACGGCACCGATTTCCCGAACCTTCCCTATGCGTGGGATCGCGAAGTGA
The DNA here is from genome assembly GCA_043753165.1 of Archangiaceae bacterium. Classification (GTDB taxonomy): domain Bacteria; phylum Myxococcota; class Myxococcia; order Myxococcales; family Myxococcaceae; genus JAGSPQ01. The sequence continues at coordinate 6,568 of JAYUXE010001220.1, forward strand.
AGGGCCTGACCGCGCTGAAGCTGCCCGCGCACGACGAGGCGGCGGTGCTGGGCG
>JAYUXE010001221.1:0-6621 GCA_043753165.1 Archangiaceae bacterium
TCGAAGTCCGCCATCGGGGCCTGCGCCACTTCGGCCGTCTTCGCGAACGCCGTCACTTCGACGTCTGGAGCGCGCTCGATCGCAATCTCGCCCACGCGATCGGGAATCGTCTGCTCGAGGTCGGCCAGCTTCTGAATGGTGACGGGCGGCGGAGGCATCGCTCCGAGGAAGCCCGACAGATCCTTGCCGCAGACTTCGCACTCGAAGCCGAACTCGACCTGGGTCTCGCAGACGGGGCAGACGATCATGGGACGCCCGAACCTACCAGCGGGCGAACCGCGACCCGAACCGTCAACGTCATCCCCATGATCGCCGCGTTGCAGTCGGGCGCCTCGGCCTCGATCGCCAACGTGTCCTTCACCCGCCGGGCCGTGCCCGAGATGCGCCGGCACACCGCCGTCGTCCTCAGCTGATCCTTGAGCACCGGAAACGAGCACCGGCTGTCCTTGAACGTCAGGAATTCGCCTTCCTTTGTCGCGTACAGCTGGCAGCTCAGCTTCGGATCCGACCGGTCTTCGAACGTCAGCGTCACGCCGCCCACCGTGTTCGCGTGCGCCGACACCTTGAACACCGCCTCGCCGTCGAGCCGCAGCTGCGGCAACTGGGACACCGCGAGCCGGCTGATGTCGTCCATCGGGGTCGCCTTCGCGACCACCTTTGCGATCAGATCGTCGAACTCCCACGGGTCGGCCGCTGGCGCCGGCGCAGGCGCCTTCTTCGTCACCTTCCCCGCGGCCAACACCAGCATCGTCACTGTGATCAGCGTCTTCATCAGCCCACCCTCGCCAGCTTCAGCCGGCCTTCCCAGCGTTCTTCCAGCGCCTTTACCAACCGAGCATGCCGTTCTTCCCGCAGCTCTGGATCCATCGCGACAATGGCACGCGCTTCATCTTGCGCCTCGGCCAACAGCGCCTGGTCGCGGCCGAGGTTGGCGACGGCGAGCTCGGGCACTCCACTCTGCCGGGTGCCCAGGAACTCGCCCGGCCCTCGCAGCTCGAGATCTTTTTCTGCGATCACGAAGCCGTCGTTGCTGTCTTCCATCACCTTCAGGCGCGTCGCGGCGACGGCGCTCTTCGCGTAGCCGGCCATCAGCAGGCACCACGACTTCGCCGCGCCACGTCCGACGCGACCGCGCAGCTGATGCAGCTGCGAGAGCCCGAACCGTTCGGCCCCTTCGATCACCATGATCGACGCGTTCGGCACGTCGACGCCGACCTCGACCACCGTCGTGCACACCAGCACGTCGACCCGCTTCTCGCGGAACTCGAGCATCACCGCTTCCTTCTCGCCGTTCTTCATCCGCCCGTGCAGCAGGCCGATGCGCGCGGTTGGAAATTGCGCCGTCAACGCTTCGGCGCCCTGCGTCGCGTCGGCGAGGTCGACCTTCTCGGACTCTTCGACCAGCGGGTAGACGACGTACGCCTGGTGGCCCTTGTCGAGCTCGGCCTGCACCGCCGCGTACGCCTTCGGCCGCGCCTTTTCGTTGTAGACGCGCGTCTCGATGGGCGTCCGGCCCGGGGGCAGCTCGTCGATCACCGACACGTCGAGGTCCCCGTACAGCGTCATCGCCAGCGTCCGCGGAATCGGAGTCGCCGTCATCACCAGCGTGTCCGGCCGCGGCCCCTTCGACATCAGCGTGTGCCGCTGCATCACCCCGAACCGGTGCTGCTCGTCGATCACCACCAGACCCAGCCGGTGGAAGTCGACGCCTTGTTGAATCAGCGCGTGCGTTCCGATCGCGACCCGCACCACCCCGTTCGCCATCCCTTCGCGCTGCTGCCGCTTCTCTTTCGCGTTCGCGCTGCCGGTGATGAGCCGCACCGAGGCCCCCAGTGGGCTGAGCATCTTGCTGAACGTCCGGTAGTGCTGCTCGGCCAGGATCTCGGTCGGTGCCATCACCGCCACCTGATACCCGTCTTGCAGCGCCAGCGCCGATGCGAGCACCGCGACCGCTGTCTTTCCCGAGCCCACGTCGCCCTGCACCAGCCGGTTCATCGGCTCGGGCCTCGACATGTCGCGCGACACCTGCGCCACCACGCGCGCCTGCGCCCCCGTCAACGCGAACGGCAGCAGCTTCGACGCGATCTCCTGTCTTGCAGGGGACGTGTCGAACGCGATGCCCGGCTCGACCTTCACGCCCTGACGGCGCAACGCGAGGCCCAGCTGAAGAAAGAAGAGCTCGTCGAACGCGAGCCGTTGATGCGCCGCGCTGGCGTGGGCATCCAGCGCGTCCAGCGGAGCGTCTGCCGGTGGAAAGTGCAGGTAGCGCAATGCATCGGCCAGCGTCATCAGGTTGTGGCGCGCGCGCAGGTCGTCAGGCAGCGGCTCTTCGAGATCGTTCGAGAAGCGCGAGGCGATCTTGAAGGCGAGCTCGCGAAGGCTGCGCTGCTCGTGCCGTTCGAAGCCGGGGTAGACGGGCACGATGCGGTTGAAGTGAACGGGCGAGCTCTCGACGTCGTCGGCCGGCTCGACCTCGGGGTGCGGAATTTCCCAGCCGTACGCGGTGCGCCGCACCTCGCCCGAGACGACGAGCCGGCGGCCGATCGGGTACTTCGCCTTCAGCCACACGCCCGTCTGGAAGTGGGTCGCGGCCAGCGTGCCCGTGCTGTCGGCCAGCACAGCACGGAAGGTGCGGCGGCCTCCTCGACCGAACTGCTCGTCGGCCGACTTCACTTCCGCGATGATCGTGCCGCGCTCGCCCGAGACGAGCTGCGAGATCTTCTTCAGCGTTCGGCGGTCTTCGTACACGCGCGGAAGCAGGAACAGCACGTCACCGACCTTTCGCACGCCCTTCTTGTTCAGCTGGCCGACCAGCCGCGGGTTCAGGCGCCAGCCGACCTGGCTCAGCGGCGTGGCAAGCGGGCCGTCGATCGGGGCGATCGAGAGCATTCGCGCGGGGCCGGCCTCATCGCCTGGCTCGACCTTCTTCGGGGCGCGCGTCTTGCGCGGCGCTTTGGGGGCAAGAGGAAGAGGACGAGCATCCGCAGCGATCGGCGACGGTGCTGGCGTCTGTTGCCTGCCGGGGGTGTTGGGGGTGGCACTCAGCACCAATTCCTCTCGCGGCGCCGGCGCGGCCCCGGGCAGAAAATCCACGGGCAGCCCTTCCTCGCGCATCGCCTTCAGCACTTTCACGATCGCGTTCTTCCGCACCACGGGATCGCGATCATCGATCGCCTCCAGCTGTGCGTTGAGCGTGACGGTGGTCCCGGCCTGCACCCCACCGCGCGCGACGGCTGCGGCGAGCACCGGCCGAAGCGTCTTGATCGCAGCGAGGTTCGTGAAGTCCCGGGCGCACGCGTAGCGCAGCGGCCCGAGCAGAGGGAACAGCGGGTGGCTGCTACTCGCCATCCTCGAACGTCACCTTGAGGATCTCGAACTCGCGCGCCCCACCCGGGCTCTGGATCGTCGCCGTGTCGCCGACCGTCTTGCCCACCAGGCCGCGACCCACCGGCGTGCTGATGCTGATCCACTTTTTCTTGAAGTCCGACTCGTACTCACCCACCAACCGGTAGGTGACCTTCTTGTCGGTCTCGGTGTCGTTGAGCTCGACGGTCGCTCCGAAAACGATCGTCGACGTGCCCTTGAACTTCGAGGTGTCCACCACCTCGCAGCGCGCGATCTGGCCGTTGATGTCCATGATCCGGCCTTCGATGTGGCTCTGCTTCTCTTTGGCTGCGTGGTACTCGGCGTTTTCCTTCAAGTCGCCGTGCGCCCGCGCCACTTCGATCTCGTGCGTGATCTTGGGCCGTTCGACCGAGGTCAGGAGCTTCAGGTCATCTTTGAGCCTGCGCAACCCTGGTGCGGTGATGGGAGTTGTATCGGCCATTGCACGTCTCCATAGCGAAACCTACCCGCCCGGGTCTAGCGTGCGCCGCGTGCTGTCGGTGAAGGAACTTCACAGAATCGCAGGGTCGATGCGCCGTGAGGAATTCGAACGGCAGCTGGGCCCCTTCGTGCTCGTTCAACGCCCGCCCGATCAGCTCAAGCAGCTCAAGGCCCTGCAGCTGGGCGCCAAGCGCACCGTCGCCGTGAAGCGCGGCGAGGCCGCCGACGATGTCTCGCTGCTGTTCGAGTTCGACGATCTCATGGTCGCCACCCTTCCCAACCTCGACATCGGCTCGGCCCTGAACGTCGGCCGTATGCCCGACTGCGATCTCGTCATCGACGACCCTTCCGTTTCCAAGCTCCACGCCCGCATCACCTGGGACGGCAAAGACGCGCTGCTCGAAGATCAGAAGTCGTCGAACGGCACCCGCCTCAACGGCGACGAGCTGAACATGACGATGGCCGTTCGCGATGGGGACACCCTCTCGTTCGGTGACACGCAGTTCTGCTACCTGTCGACCGGCACGCTGCACAGCCGCCTCACCACCGGCAAGTTCAAGGCGGGGCGGTAGCCGGTCGTGTTCCAGATCAAAGAGCTCGAGAAGCTCGCCGCTTCGCTCAAAGCCGACGCCTTTCGCAAACAGCTCGGCCCCTTCGTGCTCATTCAGCGGCCGCCCGAATCGCAAGACGGCAGCCAGACGGACTTGCTCGGCCTGCCGATGAACGTGCAGAGCACCACGATGGCCCGCCCCGGCGCTGTGTCTTCCGGCACCCTCGGCCTCCTCTTTCAGTTCGACACCCTCGTCGTCGCGACGCTGCCCCCGCTGCAAGGTGAAGACGCGCTGTCCGTTGGCCGCCAGCCCGACTGCGAGCTCGTCATCGACGACGCCTCGGTTTCGAAGAAGCACGCCACGCTTCGCTGGGACGCTGCGCAGGCCCGCGCGACCATCGAGGACCTCGGCTCGACCAACGGCACCTTCTTGAATGCCAGCATCCGCCTCAAGAAAGACAAACCCAGCCTGCTGCAGGACGGCGACATCATCAGCTTCGGCGAAGTGCAGTTCTGGTACCTGCTGACCGACACCCTGCACGCCAAGCTGTCGAAAGCCCCCCGGCCCCAGATGCCGCGCGGCGTCTGATTTCGGAAGCGTCCTGCGTCAGGCAGGAATGCCACCTGCAACCATGCGATTCTTGAGACTCCTGGATGCCGAAGCGGGCGCGTTGCCGCGTGCCTACTGGTTCGTCTGGGCTGGGACCCTGGTCAACCGCCTCGGCTCGTTCGTCTTGCCGATGCTCACCATCTACCTGACCCGCCGCCGCGGCCTGTCGCTGGAAGACGCGGGCTTCATCGTCTCGGGCTTCGGCGTCGGCTCACTCGCCGGAGTCACCCTGGGTGGGGTCCTCGCCGATCGCGTCGGCGCCCGCTTCACCCTCATCCTCGGCTTGCTCTGCAGCTCGGTGTGCATGCTCGCGCTCGGCTCGGCCACTGAGGGCTGGCAGCTGGGCCTCGCCGCGTTCTCCCTGGGTCTGCTGGGCGACATCTACCGGCCTGCGTCCACCGCGCTGATCGCCCGCATCGTCCCGCCTGAGCATCGCCTCAAGGCGTTCAGTCTTCTGTTCTGGGCGATCAACCTGGGGTTCGCGCTGGGCACCGGCGTCGCGGGCTACCTCGCCGAAGAGCACTTCACCGCGCTGTTCGTCGGTGACGCGATCACCACCTGCATCTTCGCGGCGATCATCTACCGCTTCGTGCCCGAGCCCGTTCGGCCACCCGCGTCGAAAGAGGAATCGGGCTCGCTGCTCACCCCGTTCTTCGACCTCGCGTTCCTGCCCTTCCTCGTCCTCAACTTCCTCATCGTCGTCGTCTTCTTCCAGCATCTCGTCTCGCTGCCCGGCCACATGTCGAGCGTCGGGCTGGGCTCGAGCGACTACGGCCTCGCGATCGCCTTCAACGGCGTGCTGATCGTGCTCTTGCAGCCGATGGCGGGTCGCATGCTGAAGAACGCGGATCGCGCGTGGGTGATGGCCGCTGGCAGTCTGCTGACCGGCGTCGGCATGGGCATCAATGCTTTTGCGCACGGCCTGCCGATGTTCGTCTTCTCGGTCGCCGTCTGGACCATCGGCGAGATCATCATGTCGCCGATCACCTCGAGCATCGTCGCCGACCTCTCACCCGAGCATCTGCGCGGCCGCTACCAGGGCGCGTTCTTCGTCACCTGGGGGCTCGCGATGGCCGTCGGCCCGCTGTTGGGCCCCTGGGTGATCCGCGTCAGCGATCTGCCAACGCTCTGGCTCGGCTGCGTCGCGGTCGGGGCGTTCTGCGCCCTCGGCCAGCTTCTCATCCGCAAGCCCCTCGCAGACCGAGCGGCCCAGCTCAGGGCAGTCGCAAGAACCGCTGCAGGCTGATCTCGGTCTTCGCGTCCTGGATCTCACCGCTGGCGAACGCGTCGAACAACCCTTCGGCCGTTCGCCAGCGCAGCTTCCCGCCCTCTTCCATCGGCGACCCATCGCCCTCGGGCACCGTCTGCGCCAGGCCCGTCACGTCGCACGCCGCCGGGAAGATCTTCTCGGACAAGATCCCCGGAGCGACGAAGAACCCCGCCCCCAGCAACACCACGTCCTCCGCCTTCACCGCAAACCCCGCTTCTTCCAGCACCTCGGCCGCGCACCGCGCCTTGAGCCCCGCCTCGCCGTCATCACCCGGCTCCAGCAGGCCCGCGACGATCTCTTCGCAGAACAGCTGCGGCGCATTGGCCGCCGGCCGAAAGTACGCCGCCGGCCGCAGGTTCTGCCGCG
>JAYUXE010001222.1:0-2802 GCA_043753165.1 Archangiaceae bacterium
GCGGGCCTGCTGATCCTCGACCCCTCGTTGAAGGTCGGCACTCCCATCGCCGAGGCGCTGGGACAAGACGACGTGATCTTCGAGGTCAACGTCACCCCGAACCGCCCCGACGCGCTGAGCCACCTGGGCATTGCCCGCGAGCTCGCCACGCTGCTCGGGAAAGAAGTGAAGCTGCCTGCGCCGAAGCTCACCGAGTCCGGTTCGCCCGTCGGTGAAGCGATCGCGATTCGCATCGACGACCCGACGCGGTGCCTGCGCTACGCGGCGCGCGTGATCGAAGGGGTGAAGGTCGGCCCGTCGCCCGCGTGGATGCAGCAGCGCCTCAAGGCCGCCGGCATGCGCGCGATCAACAACCTCGTCGACGTCACGAACTACGTGATGCTCGAGTGGGGCCAGCCGCTGCACGCGTTCGATCTCGAGAAGATCGCGGGCGGGCAAGTGATCGTTCGCACCGCGAAGGCTGGCGAGAAGCTGACGACGCTCGACGGGAAGGAACGGACCCTGCGGCCCGAAGATCTGCTGATCGCCGACCGCGATGAAGGCCAGGTGATCGCCGGAGTGATGGGCGGTTCGAAGAGCGAGGTCACCGACCAGACGACCCGCGTGCTGCTCGAGGCGGCCACGTTTCAGCCGATGACGGTGCGCCGATCTTCGAAGCACCACGCGCTGCACACCGAGTCGTCGCACCGCTTCGAGCGCGGCACCGACGTGTCGGCGATTCCGGCCGTGCTCGATCGCGCCGCGGCGCTGATCGCCGAGCTCGGCGGCGGCAAGGTGAGGGCAGGGGTGGTTGACGTGGTTCCGAAGTCGCTTGCTCCGCGCCGCGTCAAGCTGCGGCCGTCGCGCGTCGCCGAAGTCCTGGGCGTCGACGTGCCCGAGGCCGAGTCGAAGCGCATCCTCACGTCGCTCGGCTTCAAGGCCGTCGATGGCGAGCATTGGGAAGTGCCGCAGGCGCGTGTCGATGTCGGCGGCGAAGAAGATCTGATCGAAGAGATCGCGCGGATCCGCGGGTACGAGTCGATTCCGGCGGTGCTGCCGCGCGGGTTGGGAGTGCTCGCTCCGGAGCCGAAGGCGACCATCGCCGAACGGCGCATTCGCACGTCGCTCGCCGGGGCGGGTCTGGATGAGGTGGTGAATTATTCGTTCGTCGCTCCGGCCGAGCTCGCGGCGTTCGTCGCCGATGAAGGCGCGATCACCGTCACGAACCCGCTGTCGGCCGAGCAGTCGGCGATGCGCACCACGCTGTTGCCGAGCCTCGTTGCGAACGTCGTCCGCAGCGCGCGGCACCAGGCGCAGGGCGTTCGCTTCTATGAGGTGGCCCGCAGCTACCGGCCGAATCTCGAAGGCGGCGGCAAGGAACACAAGCCGGCGGCGATCGAGAAGCTCGAGGTCGCGGGCGTGCTGTGGGGCCTGCGCGACAACGGCCGCAGCTGGGTCGAGAAGGAAACCACGGCCGACTTCTTCGATGCGAAGGCGGCGGTCGAGGCGGTGCTGTCGGCCCTGCACATCGATGACGTGACGTGGGAGCCGCTCGACTCGCCGTGGTACCACCCGCGCGCGGCAGCCTCCGTCACCAGTGGGGGCAAGAAGCTCGGCACCGTGGGCGAGCTGCATCCGCGGGCGCAGAAGCGGCTCGACGCTCCGTCCGGCGTGTTCCTGTTTCAGCTCGACGTCGAGTCGCTGGTCGCGGCGTCGGTGCTGGTGCCGCAGGCGTCGCCGCTGACGCGGTTCCCAGCGGTGCTGCGGGACCTCGCGCTGGTCGTCCCGCTGGATCTGCCGAACGATTCGATTCGGAAGCTGATTGTCGAAGTCGGCGCTCCGCTGGTCGAGGACGCGCGCGTGTTCGACGTCTACACGGGCAAGCCGATTCCCGAAGGGCAGAAGAACGTCGCGTATGCGCTGCGGTACCGCGCGGGCGACCGGACGCTGACGGACGTCGAGGTGAACGCGGCCCATGGAAAGATCGTGGCCGAGGTGAACCAACGGCTTGGCGGGCAGCTGCGGACGTAGTGCCGAATTCCGTAGCAAAGTCAGGAAGTTGACACGGATTCGAAGGTTGAGAGAGGATCCCTGTCACCATGACCAAGGCGGACATCATCGAGGGCGTCTACGAGAAAGTCGGCTTCTCGAAGAAGGAATCGGCCGAGATTGTCGAGCTGGTGTTCGACACGCTCAAAGAGACGCTGGAACGCGGCGACAAGGTGAAGATCTCGGGCTTCGGTAACTTCCAGCCACGGTTCAAGCGCGCGCGTCCGGGCCGCAACCCGCAAAGCGGTCAACCCATCGAGATCACGGCGCGTCGCGTCGTGAAGTTCGTGCCGAGCCAGGTGCTGAAGGCGGCCCTCAACGGCGGACGCATCGATGACGGTGAAGAGTCGGCCGAGGACGAAGACGATTCCGCTGACTGAGTTTCGTTGACGCTCTGCAGTCAGGCGGGCATAAGCGGGTCGTCGTTTTCCCTGTAGGAAAAATCGGGGCGTAGCGCAGCCTGGTAGCGCACTTGCTTGGGGTGCAAGGGGTCGCAGGTTCGAATCCTGTCGCCCCGACTTTTCGAAGGCCTCGGTTTTCCGGAGAAATCCTGAGAGCCGAGGCCTTTGTTTTTTCGGACTCCAGCGTGCGCCAAGCTGCCTGGGCGTGATTGGTATCGACTACCTGCTGCCGCACCGCTCTACAGCACCGCGACGATCTCTCCCACCGAGAGGTACGCATCAGCATTCGTAGACTCTCGGATCAGGTCACGGGCTCAAGCTGCACGACTCGACCTGCAAGAGAAAGTTCGCCTCGGTGATGATGTCGCCGGGC
>JAYUXE010001223.1:0-6619 GCA_043753165.1 Archangiaceae bacterium
AACGAGTTCCGGTACCTGCTGGCGCGCTACCACTTCGTTCGCGGCAAGGCGCTGGACGAGGTCGAGCAGACGGGTGAAGCGAACAAGAGCTTCGACGAAGTGAAGCGCCTCATTCTGATGATTCCGAAGGGCGACGCCTTCTACCCGAAGGCGAAGTACCTCGAAGGGCTCGCCTATTTCCGCGAGAACAAGCCCGAGCTGGCGCTGGACTCGATGAAAGAAGTGATTCGCGTCACGCGCACGCCGCCGGGGCCAATCACCGCTGAAGTCCGCGCGGCGCAGGCGCTTCGCGAGCTCGCCTTCATGCAGCTGGGCCGCACCCACTACGGGGCGCGCCAGAACCGCTACGCGATCTTCTATTTCAACAAGGTCGAGCGCGGGAACACGCAGTGGCTCGAGGCGCTCTTCGAGGGCAGCTGGGCGAATTACCGCATCGGCCAGTACGAACAGTCGCTGGGCAACCTCATCACCCTCGCGTCCCCGTTCTTCCGCGACGAGTACTTCCCCGAGGCGCTGATTCTCAAGGCCGTCATCTATTACGAGAATTGCCGGTACCGCGAGTCGCTGTCGATCATCGAAGACTTCGAACGCATCTACGGCCCGGTGCAGGAAGAGCTCTCGGCCCTGGTGGACAAGGACATGGACGCCGCCGCCTACTTCGACGTGCTCGCGGGCATCCAGAAGAAGAACAAGGAAGGCGTCGAGAAGAAGGGCACCGACGAGCTGCTCGAGCGCATCTTGAAGCTGGCGCTGACGGACAAGGACTTGAAGAAGACGTCTGATTCCATCACCGAGCTCGAAGGCGAAATCGATTCGTTCGGCGCGAAGCCCGACGCGTTCAAGTTCAGCAACCTCGCCAAGTCGCTGATCGAAGGCCTCAAGGCCCAGCGCGTCGAGCTGACGAAGACGGCCGGCGTGATGGCGAAGAGCAAGCTCGAGTTCGAGCTCGGCGCCTTGAAGACGCTTCGCGCAAACGGCCTGCGCATCAAGTTCGAGACGAACGCGAAGGAAAAGGACTTCCTCGAAACGCAGCTGGGGCCCGAAGGGAAGCGCACCGAGCTCGTGAAGAAGGTCGCGTACAGCGTCGCGGTGAGCGACGACCACCTCTACTGGCCGTACGTGGGCGAGTACTGGCGCGACGAGCTCGGCACCTACCAGTACACGCTGACGAAGAGCTGCGTCGAGAAAGAGACGCCGGCGTCGCAGCGCGAAACGGCCGCCGCCCCGTGAAGAAAGACAGGGCTGCCCAGAAGCCGGAGGCACCCGAGAAGCCGGTTCGCCCGGTCACGATTGCCTTCGACGTGATGGGCTCGGACCACGGGCCCGAAGAAATCATTCGGGGCGCCGCGCAGCTGACGCTCGACACGCCGCACATTCATGCGCTCTTCGTCGGTGATCGCAGCCTCATCGACCACGCGCTGCGCAGCATTCGCCACAACGCCGAAAGGGTGGTGGTGCACCACGCGGCGCAGTTTGTCGCGATGCACGAGAAGCCGGCTGCGGCCTTGGACGACAAGCGCGACGCTTCCGTCCTGGTCGCCGCCCAGCTCGTCGCAGCCGGTGAAGCAGAGGCGCTGGTCTCGGCGGGCAACACCGGCGCAGGCGTGCTGGCGTGCGCGCGAACCTTCAAGCTGATTCCTGGCGTGAAGCGGGCGGCGCTGGCGACCGTGTACCCGACGCAGAGCCCGCATGGAGAGAAAGACGACCCGTTCTCCCTCATCCTCGACGTTGGAGCGACCGTCGACGCCAGCGCCGATGATCTCGTCGCCTTTGCCATCATGGGCGCCGCCTACTCGCGCATCATCTCGCGCAACCCGAACCCTTCCGTCGCGCTGTTGAGCAACGGCACCGAGGCGCAGAAGGGTCCGCCCCGCGTCGTCGAAGCGAACGCGCGGCTGCAGCACATCAGCGGCCTGCGCTTCATCGGCAATGTCGAAGGCGTCGACATCCCCAAGGGCACCGCCGACGTGGTGGTGTGCGACGGGTTCGTCGGCAACGTGTGCCTCAAGATGCTCGAGGGCGTGCACGAGACGGTGATGGCGCTGGCGAAGTACGCCTACAAAGAGAAGCTGTTGTGGCGCGCGGGGCTTGCGATGTTGTCGGGCGGCTTCGAACGGATCAAGGAAGTCACCGACTGGGAACAGTACGGGGGCGCTCCGATTCTCGGGTTCGATCGCATCTTCATCAAGGCGCACGGCAAGTCGAAGTCGCGCGCGATCATGAACGCCGGAAAAGTCGCGGCGAAGGCCGTGGCCAATGATCTCTCGCGAACGATTCAGGAAGGTCTCAAGGCCTCGTGAGTCTCGTCGACCGCATCGACCCCGTTCCTCCCAGCCGCATCTACCGCTGGGACCTCGACAAGACGTACCTGCAGACGGACTTCGATTCGTTGCGCCAGCTGGTGCGCACGGCGCTGCAAAAGGCGACCGAGAAGAAGGCGGTGCCCGGCGCGGCGGCGTTGATTCGCGAGCTGAAGGCCCGGGGCGACTCGCGGCTGTGCATCGTCTCGGGCAGCCCGACCCAGATGCGCGCGGTGCTGTCGGAAAAGCTGAAGCTCGACGGCGTGGAGTTCGACGAGCTGGTGTTGAAAGACAACGTCAGCAATCTGCTGCGCGGGCGGTTCAAGGCGCTGCGCGGACAGGTCGGCTACAAGCTGCCGGTGCTGCTCGAGTCGCGGGCGCGCGCTCCGGTGGAAAGCACCGAGGTGCTGTTCGGCGACGACGCGGAAGCCGACGCCTTCATCTACTCGCTGTACGCCGACATGATCGCGCGGCGGGTGAACGAGCCGGTGGTGTACCGGGTGCTCGAGGCGTCAGAGGTCTACCCCGACGACATCACCCGCATCATGCGGCAGTGGGAGAAAATCCCGAAGGCCGACGCCGTGCAGCGCATCTTCATCAACCTCGATCGCCTGACGCCGCCCGCGTTCTTCAGCAAGTACGGCCCGCGGGTCGTCCCCATCTTCAATTACTTTCAGGCGGCGCTGGTGCTCATGGCCGACAAGCACCTCACCGCCACGCAGGTGGCAAAGGTCTCGGTCGAGATGATTCAGACCGCGGGTTACAACCTGTTGACGTTGTCGAACTCGTTTCAAGACCTGATGCGCCGTGGGCTGCCGATGGCCGAGGTCGCGCATGCCCTGACGGAAGCGCTGTCGGGGCCGCAGGCGCTGTTCAATTCCGTGCGGCCGGTGCCCGACATTCTGGCCGCCTTCACCAAGCGCATCGCTGCTTTGGGAGCGACCCCTGCGCCCCCCGAAGCCCGCGATGTCGACTACCTCTCGCTGATCGATGAAGCGCGTCCGCGCGACAAGAAAGCGAAGAAACGCTAGGTACCCCCAAAGATGGAAAACCAAGAATCAGCCCCCGACCACAGCCCTGCGCCGCCGAGCGCCCCCCAAATCGACCCGTCGCGCCTCGACGCCGACGCGGTTCGGGTCGTCCTCCGGCTGCGGCAACACGGCTACGAGGCCTACCTGGTCGGTGGCTGCGTGCGCGACCTGCTGGTCGACCGGTCTCCGAAAGATTTCGACATCGCGACCAGCGCCACGCCGAACCAGGTGCGAGACCTGTTCCGCAACAGCCGGTTGATTGGCCGAAGGTTCCGCCTCGCGCACGTCTACTTCAAGGGCGGCAAGATTCTCGAGGTCTCGACCTTTCGCGCCTCGCCCATCACCACGCCGGAAGAGACGGCCGTCGCGATGGACGTCGAAGGCGTGGCCGAAGCGTCGGGCGAGCCGTTGGTCGCGGCGCCGCCGGAAGCCGACGCTGAAGCAGAGGTGCCGCCTGAAGACGTGCCGGCGCCGCTCGCGTTCGCGGCCCCTGCGCCCGAGAAGAAGCAGACGGACCACTTCATCGACGAAGACAACGTGTTCGGCACCGCCATCGAAGATGCGCGCCGCCGCGACTTCACCATCAACGGGCTCTTCTACGACCCTGGCGCGGGCAAGGTGATCGACCACGTCCGCGGCGTTCGCGACCTGGGCCTCAAGGAAATCCGCACCATCGGCGACCCGGAAATTCGCATGCGCGAAGACCCGGTTCGTCTGCTGCGTGGCATCCGCTTCGCCTGCAAGCTCGACTTCGACATCGAGTCGCGAACGTACGCGGCGATGGAAGCGGCGGTGGAAGACCTGTCGCGGTGTTCCGCTCCGCGGCTGCTCGAAGAGACGTTTCGGTTGATTCGCGGTGGCGTGTCGGCGCCGAGCTTGAAGCTGCTGCGTGCGCTGGACGCGCTGAAGGTGTTGCTGCCACCGCTGGACAACTGGCTCAAAGAACAGGACGCCGAAGGGCAGGACGCGTACTGGGGTTTCGCCGAGGCGTTGGACGTGCTGGTGAAGTCGGGCGCTCCGTTCGAGGACTCGATGCTGCTGGCGGCGCTGCTGTTGCCGGTCGCGCTCGACGAGCCCGAAGCGGAAGGCGCGAACGATGGCCGGCCCAGCGTGGCGCAGGCGATCGAGCTGTTGTTGCAAGAGCTCGTCCGCACCGCGCGTCTGCCGCGCCGCATCGCGGAACGTTGCCGGATGATCTTGATCGCGCAGCGCACGCTGTCGGGTCAGCGCCGCCGCCGCGGTGGCCTGATGAGCTTCCGCAAGCACCCGCTGTTCAACGAGTCCCTGAAGGTGTTCGAGGTCTGGGTCGAAGCGACCGACGAGTTCCGCGACGAGCTGGTGCAGTGGAAGACCGGGGCAGCCCCGGCCCCGTCTTCGGATGCGCCGGCCATGCCGGGCAAGAAGCGCCGCCGCCGCCGCCGCAAGGGCGGGCCCAAGGGCGCCGAAGGTTCCAGCGTCCCGCCGACGCCGCAGCCCGCCTGACCGGCGTCGCGCCCGGTTCCGTGGCTGCGCCTTTCGCCGGCGGCTTCGAAGGTACCGCCACCGGACCAACGACCCGACCCGGCCCCCTTCGATCGTTCGGACGAACGGCGCGGTTTTTTCTCCGCACGCAAACTCCGTGCGACCGTCAGTCCTGACGCACGTCGCCGCGGCGGGCGCCCATCTGACGGCGGAACTCGTCGCCCTCGTCGTCGGGCGCGCTGTCTTTGAGGTCGGCCGGGACGACGCTCGCGCCACCGAACTTCGAGGCGATCTTGTCGAGCGCGGCGTTCAGCTTGTCGGACTTCGACGGGCCCGCGGCGGCGAACAGCCCCAGCTGGCTGCCTTCGTGACCGAAGCCCTGCGCGCTGACGCCCGTGAGCCGAATCTTCCGGTTGAGGTCGACCTTCGCCAGCAGCGCGGCCGCTTCCCGGTACAGCGTCTGGCCGTCGTCCGTCGCCGCGTCCATCGTGTGGCGGCGCGTGATTGACGTGAAGTCCGAGTACTTCACCGACAGCTGCACCACGCGCGCCTTCACGCCTGACCTCCGCATGCGCCGCCCGACGCGCAGCGCTTGCGAATGCAGATGGGGCAGCAGCGCCTCTTCGCCGCGAACGTCTTCGTCGAACGTGTCCTGTGCGCCGATGCTCTTCGCCTCGCGGTCGGAGATGACCGGGCGATCATCGATGCCCTGCGACAGTTCCCAGAAGTGCTGCGCGCTGGTGCCGAGCTTGAGCTCGAGCCACGTGCGGTCGCGCGTGGCGAGGTCGCCAATCGTCTTGAGGCCGAGCACCCGAAGCTGCTCTTCCGTGCGCGGGCCCACGCCCCACAGGCGCGAGACGGGCAGCGGGGCGAGAAACTCGCGCGCAGTGCCGGGCGGTACTTCGAACTGGCCGTTGGGCTTCGCGAAGTCCGACGCGACCTTGGCGACGTACTTGACCTCTGCGATGCCGGCCGACGCGTTGAGGCCGACTTCCCTGGCGATGCGCGCCCGAAGGTCCGCGGCGATCTTCGATGGAGCGCCGAACAACGTGATGGATGCGGTGACGTCGAGAAACGCCTCGTCGAGTGACAGCGGCTCGATTTGTGGGGTCACCGTCTCGAAGATCTTGAACACCGCCTCGCTGGCGTCTGCGTACGCGTGCGGCCTTGGCGCGACGACGATCGCGTGCGGAGCGAGCCGCACCGCCTGCGACATCGGAATCGCGCTCTTCACTCCGAAGGGGCGGGCTTCGTAGCTGGCTGCGAGCACCACGCCGCGGGTCGGGTGACCGCCGACGATGACGGGCTTGCCGCGAAGCTTCGGGTCATCGCGCTGTTCGACGGACGCGTAGAAGGCGTCCATGTCCACGTGAACGATCGCGCGCATGCGGCTACTTCTTTTTCTTGGCGGGTTCCTTCGGAGGCGTGCCGCCCGCCGTCGGCTTCACCTTCGCGACGCCTTTCTTCATCACCACTTCGCGGTTCTGGACTTCCATCGTGAGCACGCCCTTCGACAGCTTGTAGGGCAGGTCTTTCTCGGCGCCGTCTTCCTTGAAGACCAGGTGCAGCACGTTCGGCTCGACGACCTTCCACGTCATCTCGAGCATGCCGAGCCGGCCCTGCCCGGAAGCGGTGAGGTCGAGGTACTGCGTGTCGCCCTGGTACCAGGCGCCGACCAATGCCTTGCCCGGCCCCGTCACTTTGGGAGCGGCGGCTAAAACGAGAGCGAGGGCGCAGGCCTTGAACACGTGTTCAGCCTAGAGCGAATAGGTGCGCCGCGTCAGCACGCGACCGTTTCCATCGGTGTAGGTCAGCGTCGCCTCGAGC
>JAYUXE010001224.1:0-2799 GCA_043753165.1 Archangiaceae bacterium
CGCCCTTCTATGCGACTCGACGGCCCACCGAGAAGCCGGCCGCTGCGCACGGACCCAGGATCCCCTTCAAAACCGCGCGGTGCGAGGAGGCCGGATCGCAGGCGGCCCCTCGACCCGGGCCGTCATTTTCTTCAACGCGCTCGAGATGAACGCCCCCGCAAACGCTATGAATGAGAGACATGGAACTGATCAACCTCGAGTGGGACGGCGCAATTGCAGTGCTGACGATCAATCGCCCGAAGGCGCTGAACGCGCTGAATGCGCAAGCGATCGCGGAGATCCAGGAAGCGATCGCGCAGGTCGCTGCGAAGCCCGACGCGCGGGCGTTGATCGTGACGGGGGGCGGTGAGAAGGCGTTCGTCGCCGGCGCCGACATCGCCGAGATGGCCGCCTACACCACGGAACAGGCGCTCGCGTTCGCGACGGCCGGCCACAAAGTCGGCGAAGCGCTCGCGTCGCTGGCCGTGCCGACCATCGCCGCAGTGAACGGGTTCGCATTGGGCGGCGGCTGTGAGCTCGCGATGGCGTGCGACTTCATCTACGCGTCCGAGAAGGCAAAGTTCGGGCTCCCAGAAGTCACGCTGGCCGTGATCCCCGGCTTCGGAGGCACCCAGCGCCTCACCCGCCTCGTCGGCCGCGCCCGCGCCAAAGAGCTCATCTTCACCGGCGACATGATCGACGCGATGAAGGCGAAGGAATACGGCATCGTCCTCGACGTCCTCCCGCCCGAAAAGCTGCTCGCCCACTGCAAGGAAGTGGCAGGCCGCATCGCCAAACGCGGCCCCGTCGCCATCGCCCAGGCCAAGCGCGTCATCGATCAGGGCGCCGACGCAATGCTGTCGGACGCGAATGCCCTCGAGCGCCAGGCCTTCGCCCAGCTGTTCGCCACCACCGATCAGCGCGAGGGGATGAAGGCCTTTCTCGAGAAGCGCGCGCCGGTGTTCACGGGCAAGTAAGTGACTATGCGCCGCGCGGCGATGTTGATAATCCCGCGGGCATGAACTTCGAGCTGACCGACGTCCAGCGCGACATCCAGAAGATGTGCCGCGAGTTCGCGGCCAAAGAGCTGATTCCCAACGCGCGCAAGTGGGACGAGCAACACGCCTGGCCCGAGTCGGGCGTGAAGAAGCTGGCCGAGCTCTCGCTGCTCGGCGTCGCGGTGCCCGAGAACCACGGCGGCGCCGGCCTCGACAACGTCTGCTACGCGCTCGCCATCGAAGAGATCAGCCGCGGCTGTGGCAGCACCGGCGTGATCATGAGCGTCAACAACTCGCTCTACTGCGACCCGGTGATGAAGTTCGGCACCGACGCCCAGAAGAAGGAATTCCTCGAACCCTTTGCCCGCGGCGAAAAGCTCGGCTGCTTCGGCCTCACCGAGCCCAACGCCGGCAGCGACGCCGCCGCCCAGCAGACCGTCGCCGTGAAGCGGGGCGACGACTACGTCATTAACGGCTCGAAGAACTGGATCACCGTCGGCCCCAAAGCCGACGCGATGGTGCTCTTCACGATGACCGACAAGAGCAAGGGCAACAAAGGCATCACCGCCTTCCTTGTGCCCACGTCGACGCCCGGCTTCAACCGCCAGCCGCCCGACAAGAAGATGGGCATCAACGGCGCCCACAGCTGCACCATCTACTTCGAAGACATGAAGGTCTCGGCGAAAAACATCCTCGGCAAGGAAGGCGAGGGCTTCAAGGTCGCGATGAGCACCCTCGACGGCGGCCGCATCGGCATCGCCGCCCAGGCCATCGGAATCGCGCGCGCCGCGTTCGAGGAAGCCCTGGCGTACTCGGCCGAGCGCAAGACCTTCGGCAAGCCCATTCGGGACCACCAGGCCATTCAGTTCATGCTCGCCGACATGGCGACCGAGCTCGACGCCGCTCGCCTGCTCACGCTTCGCGCCGCTCTGATGAAGGACAAAGGCGAACGCCACTCGCCGCAGAGCGCGATGGCCAAGCTCTACGCCAGCGAGATGGCCGGCCGCGTCACGAACAAGGCGCTGCAGATCCACGGCGGCATGGGCTACTCGAAGGAAATGGACGCCGAACGCCACCTGCGCGACGCCCGCATCACCGAGATCTACGAAGGGACGAGCGAAATTCAGCGCATCGTCATCTCTGCCAACCTCCTCAAGGATTGACGATGAAACTGCTCGCGATTGCATGCGTGGCGCTGACGCTGGCTGCCGCTCCGAAGGCGAAGTCGAAGAAGGCCGTGAAGGGGGCCAGTGATGCCGGCGTCGAGCTGATCGTCGACGCGGGTCTGCCGCCGCCTCCTCCGCCTGAACGGCCGTCGGGCTACCCCGACATCGACAAAATGCCGTTCACGCCCGTCAACATTCAGACGGTCGTCGGCTTCTGGAACACGAAGATCCAGGGTTGCTACGAAGAGACGTTGGCCAACAAAGAGAAGGCGCTCGAAGGAAAGCTGATGACGTCGTTCGTGATCATGCCCAATGGCCTCGTGAAGAAGCAGGCCGTGGTGAAGAAGGGCACGACGGTGAAAGAGCCGAAGCTGTTCGAGTGCGTGCTCGCGGTGATCGCAACGATGCAGTTCCCCAAGCCGGCCGACGGCAAAGATCACCCCATCGAGTACCCGTTCAACCTCAAGGCGATCGAGTAACGCCTTGCAGCTCGATCTCACCGAAACGCAGAAGCTGATTCGCGACACGGCGGCGCGGTTCGCGAAGGACGTCGTCGCTCCACGCGCACGGCAGACGGATCGCGAAGAAAAGTTCCCCGCCGAGGTCTACCTGCAGATGGGTGAGCTCGGCCTGCTCGGCGTCAACCTGCCCAGCGA
>JAYUXE010001225.1:0-14286 GCA_043753165.1 Archangiaceae bacterium
CTGAATCGAGAACTGCGCAAAGGCGCCGACGACCATGCCGATCGACGCCCACTTCACGAGGCCCTGGTTGTCTTCGCGGCCGCCGAAGATCAGCAGCGCAGCGATGATGCACCCGTTCCACACGACGGGCGCGGCGTACGAAAGGAAGAAGCGGCGGTGGCTGTTGAGAATGCCGAGGCACCACGCGCTCATCACCAGAAGCCCGGTGCCGGGGAAGAGGATGCGCGTGAGGTGGACGGTGAGGTCGCGCTGAAGGCCCGTGAAGCCCGGGGCGATCAGGCCGACGAACGCGTCGGTGAAGACGACTCCGAGGACGACGAGGATGGAGGTGGTGAGGAGGATGAGGCCGAAGATGGCCCCCGCCACGCGATCGGCTTCGTCGTCCTGCTTTTTCGCGCGCAGCGCCGCGTAGACGGGAATGAAGGACGCCGACAGCACGCCTTCGCCGAGCAGGTTCTGCAAAAAGTTCGGGATGCGGGTCGCCGCCGAGTACGCCGCCGCTTCCGAGCCGAGGCCCAGGTACCGCGCGAAGATCAGCTGCCGCACCAGCCCCATCACCCGCGACGCGAGAATGCCGAGAGCGACCAGCGCGGCTCCGCGGCCGCTGCGTTGCGAAGGGGTGTCAGGCACCGGGCCGGCACCATACCCGCGGCCATTTCACGCGCTAATAGATCTTCCCCACCCTTCGTGCGTTCCTGCGCCCATGCACGCACGACTGCTGGCCTGCGCCCTCTCGTTGATCGTCACCGCCGCGCCCACGAACCGGGCGACCCCGGCACTGCTGGGAGGCGCCGATCGCTTCCTCACCGCGGTGGAAACCGACAAGCCGCTCTACCGAATCGGAGACGTCGTCTACGTCCGCGGCACGATGCTGCATGCCCGAACGCACGTGCCGATCGCGGCGAACGGCTTGTACGGCAATCTGGAAGTCAAAGGCCCGAAGGGCGAGGTCGTCGCGTCAGGGGCGGTCACCCCGCGAGATGGCGTCTGGGCCTTCACGTGGACGGTGCCGGAAGGCCAGGCGGGCGGCGAGTACACGGCGCGCGCGAGCTACAGCAGCGGCGAGCCGCCGGCCGAACGGAAGTTCGACGTGCGCGCGTACCGCGCCCCGCGGCTCAAGACGCAGATCGTCTTCGCGCGCGATGGCTACGGCCCCGGCGACAAAGTGACCGCGACGCTCGACTTGAAGCGCGCCGAAGGCGGAATTCCCACCGACGCGAAAGTGACCGCGACGGCGCGGGTGGACGAAGCGCAGATCGCCGCCGTGACGTGCAAGGTCTCGGCGGCGGGCCTGTGCGTCGTGAGCTTCGACCTGCCGAAGAACATCGCGCGCGGCGAAGGCTCGCTGGCGTTCACAATCGAAGACGGCGGAGTGGTCGAGACCGCGGCGAAGACGATTCCAATTCTTCTTCAGACGCTGGACCTCGCGATGTTCGCCGAAGGCGGCACGCTGGTCGGCAGCGTGAAGAACCGGCTGTACCTCGAGGCGAAGACGCCTTCGAAGAAGCCGGCCGATCTCGAAGGCGAGATCTTCGACGTCGCGTCGGGCGTCATTCTCGCGAAGGTGCGCACTGAGCATGAAGGCCGCGGCCGCGTGGAGCTCGAGCCGAAGGCAGGCGTGGGCTACGCACTGCGCATCACCTCGCCCGCGGGCATCAAGACCACCTTTCCGCTGCCGAAGGTGTCGGCGACGGGCCTCACCTTCTCTTCTGAAAATCTCACCGCCGCCGGCAAGCCGGTGAAGCTGTCGCTGCGCTGGGGCGACGCGCGGCCGGTGAAGGTGACGCTGTCGTCGCGCGAAGTCGTGGTGGCGACCGCGAAGGTCGAGGGTAAAGGCAGCGCGGACGTGACGCTCGAGCCGGGCGCCGCCGACGGCGTGTTGATCGCGACGGTGTGGGGCAAGGACGACGTGCCGCTGGCCGAACGCCTGGTCTACCGGCAGCCCGCGCAGCGCCTGGAAATCTCACTCGAGCCTGACAAGGCGAGCTTCGTCCCGGGCGGAAAAGCCGCGATCAAGGTGAAGACGACGAAGGGCGGAAAGCCGGTGGCTGCGGTCGTGGGCCTCACGGTGGTCGACGACAGCGTGCTGCAGATTCTCGAGAAGCGTGAACAGCCGCCGCTGCTGCCGGTCGCGGTGCTGCTCGAGCCCGAAGTGCAGGAGCTCGCCGACGCGCACGTCTACCTCGACGAGAAGAACCCGAAGTCGGCGATGGCGCTCGACCTGCTGCTGGGCACGCAGGGCTGGCGGCGCTTCGCGTTCCTCGATGTCCCCGCGTTCCTCACGGCCCAGGGCGACCCGGCGCGGCGCGTGTTCGCGATGAAGGTGCCGCTGCCGCGCCCGCCAATGGAAGAGGAGGCGATGGACATGGTGGCAGCCCTTCCGCGAGGAGGCGCTGACCTGCGCCCGATGGCGCCGCCGATGCCGGTGCCGGTCGCTCCACCGCCGGTCGCCGCGCCTGCGCCCGTCGTGATGGCTGAGATCGTCGCGAAGCAGGAAGCCGCGCGGGACGAGATGCCCTTCGCTGGAGCGAGAGCCAGAATGGTCGCCCCCCGCGGGCCGCCGATGGTCGCGTACATGCGCGTGTTCGCCCACCCGGTACGGCCGAACCGCAAAGCCAACGACCGCGTCGACTTCACCGAAACGCTGTACTGGAACGCGGCGTTGAAGACGGACGCGAAGGGCGAAGCGCGGGTCGAGTTCGCGATGTCCGATGCCGTCACCACCTTCCGCGCCGCCGCGGGCGGCTTCACGACCGATGGAACGCTGGGCGCGTCGACCGCCGAGCTCGAGAGCAAGCAGCCCTTCTACCTCGAGCCCAAGCTGCCGCTGGAGGTCACGCAAGGCGACGTGATTCGCCTGCCGGTCGCCGTGGTGAACGGCACGAACGAGCCGCTGAACGGCACGAAACTCGAGGCGAGCATCAACACCGACGTGAAGATCTCGGGCACGGGCACCTTCGACTTGAAGACGGGCGAACGGTACCGCCGCATACTCGAG
This sequence comes from Archangiaceae bacterium, assembly GCA_043753165.1. Taxonomy (GTDB): domain Bacteria; phylum Myxococcota; class Myxococcia; order Myxococcales; family Myxococcaceae; genus JAGSPQ01. Next base: position 2,999 of record JAYUXE010001225.1, read on the forward strand.
CTCACCGTGGGCAGCGGCACGCGCACCGCCGACCTGAAGCTCACCGGCACCGCCGGCGGCTACTCGGACACCGTGACGCGGCCGATCGCGATCGCGCCGCGCGGCTTCCCGGCCGATGTCTCGTTCGGCGGCATGCTGAACCCGAATTCTCGCGTCGCCCACGAGGTGACGATTCCCGCGCAGGTCGTCCCGGGCAGCGTTCGCACCACCGCCAGTGTCTTCCCGACGCCGTTGGCCAACATGACCGAGGCCCTGAAGCGAATGGTGCAGGAACCCAATGGCTGCTTCGAGCAGACGAGCTCGACCAGCTACCCGATGACGATGGCGCAGCAGTACTTCACGACCCACACGGGCGTGGACCCGAAGATCGTCGCCGACGCGAAAGAGAAGCTCGAGCGCAGCTACCAGCGCCTCATCGGCTTCGAGACGACCCAGAAGGGCTTCGAATGGTTCGGCGAGGCTCCCGGCCACGAAGCGCTGACGGCGTACGGCCTGTTGCACTTCACCGACATGGCGCAGGTTCGCCAGGTCGACGCGACGATGCTCGAGAACACCCGCACCTGGTTGCTCAAGCAGCGCGACGGCAAGGGCGGCTTCGAACGCAAGCGCCGCGCGCTGCACACGTGGGTCGAGGACAAGGACTCTTCCGATGCGTACATCACGTGGGCGCTGCTCGAGGCGGGCACGAAGCCCGAGGCGCTGCAGAAGGAAATCGCCAACGTGGTGAACGCAGGCAAGGCCTCGTCGAACAGCTACGTCGTTGCGCTGGCAGCGAACGTCGCGTGGCTCGGCAATGAAAAGGACGCCGCGCGGGGCTTGATGGAAAAGCTCGTCTCGAAGCAGCAGAAGACGGGGCCCGTAGGCGGCTCGACCCAGAGCATCGTCGGCAGCACGGGCGAAGCGCTGGAGATCGAGACCACTTCGCTGGCGACGCTGGCGTGGCTGCGTGAACCGAAGTTCGCGGGCAATGTCGAGCAGACCATCAAGCACCTCGCGTCTTCCTGCGATGGCGGCCGTTATGGCTCGACGCAGAGCACGGTGCTCGCGCTTCGGGCGATCGTCCTCTACGACAAGGCGCGGTCTCGCCCGAAGGCGCCCGGCGCGTTGAAGATCTTGGTCGACGGCCAGCAGGTGGGTGGCGCAGTGAAGTTCGACGAGAAGACGCAGGGCGCGCTCAGCCTGCCCGACCTTTCCGAGCTGCTGGGCAAGGGCAAGCACCGCATCGAGCTCGCGATGGAAGGCGGCGGCCCGATGCCCTACGCGGTCTCGGTGAAGTGGAACGCGGTCACGCCCGACAGCTCGGCCGCGTCGAAGGTGAACCTCGCGGTGCGCCTCGGCCTGAACGAGGTGAAGGAAGGCGAGCTGATCGAAGCGACGGCAAAGGTGACGAACAAGACGGCCGAGCTGATTCCGACCGTCGTCGCGATCATCGGCCTGCCGGGCGGGCTCGAGCCGCGGCACGACCAGCTGAAAGAGCTGAAGAAGAAGGGCACCATCGACGCGTACGAAGTCATCGGCCGCGAGGTGGTGCTCTACTGGCGCGGGATGAAGCCGAACCAGGTGGTCGAGGTGCCGCTGTCCCTGCTCGCCGCGATTCCGGGCACGTACACGGGGCCAGCGAGCCGCGCGTATCTCTACTATTCGGACGAGCACAAGCAGTGGGCGGAAGGCCTGAAGGTGAACATCAGCCCGCGCGGGTGAGGGAACTCGCCGGTGGCCAACGCAGGGCTTGACCTGCCCGGCTGGGTGGCCCAAACAAGTCGACGTGTCCCGCGTACTGGTGGTCGATGACGAAGCGAACCTGCGCAAGGTGCTCGCGGCGATGCTGCGAAAAGAAGGGCACGACGTCTCGACGGCGGCCGATGGCGAACAGGCGCTGGCCGAGATCTCGAAACACGGCACCGACGTGGTCGTCACCGACCTGGTGATGCCAAAGGTGGGCGGCCTCGAGATCCTGAAGTCGATGATCGCGAACCACCCCGAGATCCCCGTCATCATCATCACCGCGCACGGCACCGTGGACTCGGCCGTCGAAGCGATCAAGCTCGGCGCGTTCGACTACATCACCAAGCCCTTCGAGCAGGCCGAGATCCAGGCCGTGGTCGCGAAGGCCACCCGCACCGCTGCGGCGAACTCGAAGAACGTCAGGGCCGACGGGCGCGCCCGTTCATCAATCATCGGAACCTCGGTGCAGATGGCCGACGTCTTCAAGGTGATCGACAAGGTCGCCGACACGCCGTCGACGGTGCTCATCACGGGCGAGTCGGGCACGGGAAAAGAGCTGATCGCCACCGCGCTGCACGACGGCAGCTCGCGGCGCGAGAAGCCGCTGATCAAGATCAACTGCGCGGCGATTCCGAAAGACCTGATGGAAAGCGAGCTGTTCGGCTACGAGCGCGGGGCTTTCACGGGCGCGGTGACGTCGAAGCCCGGCCGGTTCGAGCTCGCCGACGGCGGCACGTTGTTCCTCGACGAGATCGCAGAGATCCCCGTCGAGATGCAGGTGAAGCTGTTGCGCGCGCTGCAGGAAAGCGAGTTCGAACGGGTCGGCGGCATCAAGACGACGCGCGTGGACGTTCGCCTCATCGCGGCGACGAACCGCGACCTCGAAGACGAGATCGAAGCGGGCCGGTTCCGCAAAGATCTCTACTACCGGCTGAACGTTGTGCCGGTGACGCTGCCGCCGCTGCGCGATCGAAAGAGCGACATCCCCATGCTCTGCAGCCACTTCGTCGAGAAGTACAACAAGCGCCTCAACAAGAAGATCGAAGGCGTGGCCGACGACGCGATCACCGTGCTGCAGGCGTATGCGTGGCCCGGCAACATTCGCGAGCTCGAGAATCTGATGGAACGCGTGGTGCTGTTCTCTGACGGCCCGCGCATCACCGCGAAGGATCTTCCCGATTCGGTGAAGGGTCCCAGCGGCGTGTCGACCCCCGGGGACTATTCGCCTCCGCCGGGCGAGACGCCGCTGAAGGAAATGGTGAAGGCGCGCGCGGCCGAGCTCGAGAAAGAGATGATCGCCAAGGCGCTGACCGAGACGGACGGCAACGTGACCAAGGCCGCGAAGATGCTGCAAATCAGCCGCAAGTCGCTGCAGACGAAGATGAAGGAATTCGGCCTGCGCGACGACGAGCCCGCCGCCGAAGACTGATACGCCCGTTCGAAGGGCGTGTAGATACAGATACAGGGCTGTGGCAGAAAACTTTGCCTGCGGTGTTGGCAAGGTACCTTCGAGGACCTGATGCCACCGGAAATGCCCACGCTCGGCGCGCAGCCGAAGAAGAGCCCCATCCCTGGAGTCGTCGTTACCGCCCTCGTCGTCGGCCTCGTTGCGGGCGGCGTGTACTGGTGGAAGCACCGGGTGACCGCCGAGGAAGCAGCGGCGGTTCCCGTCGTGGCCGATGCCTCCGCTGTTCCGGTTCCCGCGGTGGCTCCCGTGGAAGGTTCGCCTGCCGCCCCGCTGGTGCCGGCGCCGACCGCGGCGATCGTCGACCCCAAGGTTCCGGTGAAGCTCGAGGCCAACGGCCTTCGCACGTTCAAAGCCGAGATCAACGGCGCGCTGGAACAGGCGATCGTCGGCGCCGTCGGCAAAGAAATCGGCCAGCCGCTGACCCAGGTCGTCAACCGTTCGCTGGTCTGGTGGATGAAGGTCCCCGGCGATCTGCTCAAGGGCGATGAACTGCAGGTCGTCTTCGAGGAAAGGGCGAACGCAGAGCCGGTGGTCCACGCCGTGCGCTTCACCAGCAAGAAGCTCGGCAAGACGTTCGAGGCGTACCGGTTCAAGGCGAAAGACGAGCAGTTCGCGCGCTACTACGAGCCCAGCGGCGAAGAGCTCGAGCAGCGCCTCGTCGACGGCCCGCTGGACAACTGGGAACAGATCACCTCGCTGCTGCGCGATGGGCGCAAGCACAAGGGCGTGGACTTCAAGACGTCGGTGGGCACTCCGGTGAAGGCGACGTTCGACGGCACCATCGTTCGCAAGAACTGGAACTTTCGCGGCAACGGGAACTCGATCGAGCTGCAGGAATCCGGCGGCAAGGGCCGCACCGCGCTCTACCTGCACCTGTCGGAAGTGCCGAAGACCGTCGTCCCCGGGCAGAAGGTGAAGCGCGGTGAAGTCATCGCAAAGTCGGGCAACACGGGCCACAGCTTCGCTCCGCATCTGCACTACCAGCTGATGAAGGGCGACAAGGTCATCGACCCCTTCGAGAGCCACGAGACCTTCAAGAAATCGATTGCTCCCGCAGACAAACCGAAGCTCGAGGCCGAGGTCTCGCGGCTGAAGGGGCTGATCGGGGCGGTTCCGGGGCAGGTCGCCGGGGCGTTCGGCAGGCCATAAGTCGTTAGGCAATCGCCCTTCGTTGGGCGATTGTTGGTGCCGATGGATCGCGTTGGGAAGTACCAGCTCGTTCGAAAGCTCGCGACCGGCGGCATGGCCGAGGTTTTTCTCGCGCGCGCCGAAGGTCCGGGCGGCTTTTCGAAGAAGCTGGTGGTGAAGCGGATCCTTCCCCACTTCCTGTCGGATCCGCACTTCGCGAACATGTTCCTCTCGGAGGCGCGCCTCGCCGCCGAGCTGAACCACCCGAACATCGTTCAAATCTTCGACTTCGGTCAGGCCGACGGCCAGTACTACCTCGCGATGGAGTTCATCGACGGCGCGAACCTGCGCGTCTTGAACGCCGCCGCGATCGAACAGGGCCACCGCATTCCCTTCGCGATCGCGGCCCGTCTCGCGAGCCTCGCCGCCGAAGGCCTGCACTTCGCGCACGAGCTCAAGGGCGACGACGGCCACCCCATCGGCCTCGTCCACCGCGACATCTCGCCCGACAACATTCTGGTCTCCCGAAACGGGGCGGTGAAGGTCGTCGACTTCGGCATCGCCAAGGCGAGCTCGCAGCCGAGCATGACGCGGTCGGGCGTCATCAAAGGCAAGATGGCGTACATGCCGCCCGAGCAGCTGGGCCGCAAACCGATCGACCGCCGCATCGACGTGTTCGCGCTGGGCGTGGTGCTGCACGAGCTGACGACAGGCACGTGGCCGTTCGACGCGTCCAGCGAAGTCAGCATCATCCAGGCGATCATGAATGACGTGCCGTTCTCGCACGTGCGCGAACGCAGCGCGGACATCCCTGAAGCGCTCGACGCAATCATCGCCAGGTGCCTCGAGAAGAACCGCGAGCTGCGCTACCCGAACTGCAAAGAGCTGCAGGCTGACCTCGAGAAGTTCATCGCGTCGACGGGCGCGCACCCAACGGCCGCGGACCTCGCCGACCTCGTCGACAAGCTCGTCCCCGCGGGGAACAGCACCGACGTCGCGGCCAAACCGATGCTGGCCACCGGCGATGTGCCGATCGACAAGACCTTTCGCCGCGAGCTGACCCCTGCCGAATCCGAGATGATGACGCACCCGGAAAAGGGCTCGGCGCACACGCTGGCGTCTTCGCGGCCCATCACCCAGGTGAAGGCGACGTCGATCGTCCCGCTGATTGCGATGGGTGCCATCGTCGGGGCAGCGCTGCTCGGCGGGGTCGTGTGGATGACGAAGAAGCCCGACCTGCCGGTGCTGGTCGACCCGCCGGCGATCGCGCTTCCCTTCGATGCGGGCATCGCCGAGCCGCAGGTGCCTGATGCGGCCGTCGTCGTGGTGCCAGAAGTCGTCGATGCGGGTGAAGAGATCGTCGCGTTCGATGCAGGTGAGGCGGTGGCGAAACCGATTCCGGTCGTCGGCCCGCGCAGCGTTCGCATCGAGTTCCGCATCCGGCCCTTTGCCCAGGTGTTCCTCGACGGCAAAGAGATCGGCGAGACGCCCTTTCCCGCGATCTCGGTGCCCGTCGGCAAGCACAAGGTCCGGCTGGTGAACCCGCAGCTCAAGAAGGACGTCGAGGTGGACGTGACGTTCCACCCCGGGGACACCTCGTTCAAGTACAACCTCAAGGAGTGACGATGCGGCAGTTCCTGGTTGTGGCGGCGATCGGCGCGGTGCTTGCGTTCTCGATGCCAGCCCGTGCCCAGAGCGCGGAAGTGAAGAAGTACCTGAATGCCGCGGTCACGCTCTACGAGAACCTCGAGTACGAGAAGGCGCTGAAGCAGATTCAGCGCGCGAAGACGAAGTCGACCGGTGCCGTCGACGACTCGCGCATCGCGCTCTACGAAGGCATCGTCTTCGCGGACATGGGCAAGGAACAGAAGGCGCTCGACGCGTTCAAGACGGGCCTGTCGATGGAGCCCGAAGCGAAGCTGCCCCTCGAGGTTTCGCCCAAGGTCGAAAAGGTCTTCCTCAAGGCGCGCGAGAACGTTCACAAGATGCTCGGGCCGCAGCTCGACAAGCAGCGCGCCGAAGAACAGGCCCGCATCGACGCGGAGAAGGCGCGCGTCGCCGAAGAGCAGCGGAAGAAAGACGAAGAGGCCGCCCGCCTCGCCGCGGTGAAGCCGGCCGAGCCGGATCGCCCGCCGCCTGCGGTGGTGGTGAAGCCGGCGCCCGGCCCCAGCGTTCGCACCCTCGGCTTGATTCCCCTGGGCGTCGGCGTCGTCTCGGGCGGGCTCGCGGCCTATTTCCTGATTACGGCGAATGGTCAGCAGGCGGCGTTGAACGCGGGTACGCCTCCGGTGGGGCAGGCCGTCTCGGTTCGCGAGTCGGGCAAGACGAATGCGCTGCTCGGTTACGTGTTCACCGGAGTCGCCGCTGCCGGCCTCGCTGCAGGCGGCCTGATGATGGGCCTGGGCGGCAGCAATGCCCAGGTCTCTTTGATTGCGGCGCCGGGCCAGGTCTACGTCGGGGTCGGAGGTTCGCTGCCGTGACGCGGTCGATGCTCGTTCTCTTCGCGGTGCTCTCGACCGGCTGCGTCACCACGCGCACGGCGCAGCAGTGGGAACACTGGTGTGTCGACTTCGACCCCAAGCCGATGAACCCCGAGCTGCAGAAGGCCGGCGACGAAGGCTGGGAGATGGTCTCGATGTCCTTCCGGCCTCCGGTGTCGCAGCAGGGCAGCTCGGTGGGCGGCGGCGCCACGTTCGTCTGCTTCAAGCGGCCGAAGATCGTGCCTCCTTGATCGAGGCGGCTTTCTTGACCCGCCCGCCTGCCGTCACTACCGTTCGGGCCTCGATGCGTGGCTGCGCGGTGCTGCTTTCCCTGCTGGCGTTCAGCGTTCACGCCGCGGAAGTGACGCGCGTCGCGAGCTCGTTCGATGAGAAGAAGCCATTCGGCATGTCGCTCGAGGTCGGGTTCGAACGCACGCAGGATCGCGCGAAGATCACACGTGAATGGTACGAGGCGGCCAGCGGCGGCCTCACCGACGTCAGCGAGCTTCGGTACACGAAGATCGACACCCGGCTGAACCTCGACGCGTTCATCGGGCTCTACAAAGATCTTCAGTTCCACTTCGGCGTCCCGGTGCTCTTTCAGCAGGATCGCTACTGGGCCTTCTCGAAGGGCACGCTGCCCAGCAACACCACGCTCTACCGCAACTGCGGCGATGCCTCGGGCCGGGGCTGCACGACGCCGGGCCAGGGCACCAACCACCTGTTCGAAGTCGGCGACGCGAACAAGCCCACGGCGAGCTTTCGCGGCGGGCTCGGCGACCTGACCTTCGGCCTCGCGTACGCGTTCTTCAGCCAGGCGCGCGATGACACGAAGCCGACCTGGGTCGTCTCGGTCGACTACACGGCGCCGACGTCGCCCGTCATCAACCCTTCCATCGCCACCGCCTCTGACTCGCGTGGAGCGACCGGCGATCGCATCCACCGCTACAAGTTCTCGACCTCGATCAGCAAGCGCATCGGCCCGCTCGACCCGTACTTCGTCCTTCACTACACCCTGCCCTGGCTCGGGCCGGGCACGTACAGCAACTGTGATGACCCTTCGGCCACGCGCCTCGGCAACCCGCAGAATTGCGGCAAGTCGGTGTGGAACCGCACCGAGACAGGCATCAAGCCGGCGCACGTGGGCGGGTTCCAGTTCGGCGGCGAATTCAACCTGTTCGAGCGCCCCGAGAGGAACCAGAAGCTGGCAATCGATCTGCGCGGCTGGCTCACGTACACGTCCGAAGGCCGGTACTACAACGAGATGTCCGACCTGGTCGGCAAGCTGCTCTACAACAGCGACTACATGCAGGTGGGCGGGCACTTCGGCATCGTCGGACACGCCGCCGAGTTCATTCACCTCAAGGCGTACGCGTCGTGGGCGTACAACACCGAGCACTTCCTCAGCAGCGAGAGCATCGGCCAGGACCTCAACACCCCCGGCCAGGCCGGCTTCGGCACCGTGGACCCCGTGGGCAACCCCATCGAGCTGAACCCGAACTTCGACTCGCGCATCGATCGCGTCGGCCGCAGGTTCCGCATCTCGGAACAGATGGTCTTCCGTTTGAACTTCGCGGTCAGCTTCAACTTCTAGCGGCGCCGCTTCACAGCTCGTTCATGCGCGGCAGCCCGGCGATCGCGCCCAGCCGCGTCACCACGCGCGCACCCACCCGGCAGCCAAACCGCGCCATCGGCTCGAGCTCGCGCGACGTCAGCGCCTCGACCTCCGCCCGGGTCGACGCCACCCGCGTCAGCTGGAACAGAAACCCCGCCATGAAGCCGTCACCTGCCCCGGTCGTGTCGACCACCTCGACTGACGGAGCCGGCACCTCGACGAAATCCTCGGCGAGAAGAATCGCACCCTTCCGCCCGCGCGTGATGATCGGCAGCGCCACGCCCATCGCGCGCAGCTTCTTCAACGCGGGTCGGCATTCGGACTCGCCGGTGACGAACTGCATCTCGTCATCCGACAGCTTTACCACCGTGCAGTGCGGCAGCAGCTGATCGAGCAGCGCGCGCAATTCACCCGGGTCCTTCCACAAGTGCAGCCTCAAGTTGGGGTCGCACGAGACAATCTGCCCGCGATTCTTCGCGCCCTTCGCCGCGGTCAACGACGCCTCGCGCGCCGAAGGAAGCAGCAACGAGTTGGTGCCCAGGTGCAGCACCCTGCCTCGGGCGAGAAACGCGTGATCGATGTCGGCGAGCCCCAGCTGAAGCTCGGCCGCCTGCAGCCGGTAGAAGAGGAAGCTGCGTTCGCCCGTCGCCGTCAGCGAGATGAAGCCGATGCCCGTTTTTCCCAGCGGCGTGTGGCGAATGCGTTCGACGTCGACGCCCTCACGCGCGAGCTCTTCGGTGATGAAGTGGCCCAGCTCGTCTTCGCCGGTGACACCGCACATCGCCGCTTTTCCGCCCAGCCGCGAGATGCCCACCACCACGTTCGCCGGAGCGCCGCCCAGACATTTGCGCCACGTCTCGACGTCCCGAACGCGCATCCCCGCTTTCTCGGGAAGGAAGTCGACCAGCGCTTCGCCCAGCGAGATGACGTCGAAGCTCAATCGGTGCCCACCTGGTGCATGAAGTCCGCGCTCTTGAGTCTTCGTCCGAGGTGGTGCGCGATGAAGACGTTCAAGAGCTCCCGGCACCGCGCGCGCGCTTCGGCAGGCAACGGCGTTCGCTCGCCCGCCTGCAGCCGCGCCAGGGCATCGACGACTTCGGCGGTGACGGGAATCCCCTGCGGCACACGATGCGCGCACTTCTCGCAGGTGACGCCGCCCGCGTCGGGGTCGAAGCGGGGGCGCGCGCCCGTCGCCTGCCCGCAGATTGCACACGGAGCGAACCGCGGCATGAACCCCGTCATCTGCAACGCATCGAGCTCGAACTTGATCAGCGAGGTCGGCCCCGCGCGGCGCGCATCGAGCTCACCCAGGTACGCGAGCAGACAGTCGAACAGCTGCTCGTGCGGCTCGTGGTCCCGCGTCAGCTCGCGGCACAGCTCGAGGCAGTACATCGCCCGCGAGATCCGCGGCAGATCGTCACGCAAGTTGTAGAAGCTCGCCACCAGGTCGACGTTGTCGAGCCGGCACGTGTCGCCGCGCGTCTCGACCAGCTGGGCCTTCAAGTGGCTGCCGAGCTCCAATGATCCCGCGAACCGTCGCTTGCTCTTGCGCGCCCCGGCCGCGAACGCCGTCAGCCGGCCGCGGCCGCGCGTGAAGAGGGTGATGACGCGATCGGCATCGCCGTAGTCCAAAGACGCCAGAACGATGGCCTCTTCGACATAGCGCAGCACCTACGTCACCGGCCCCAGGGCGGCGGCAGCTGGCCCATCACCACGAAAAACACGTACGCGCCGATCGCCACCGCGACGACGACCAGGCCCAGCGTCTTCAGCGCGCGCGACTTGCGTTGATGCTCGAGCACCGCCGGCTGCGTCTCGGGATCCTTCGCCACGCCCGGAATTTCGTGCCACCGGGTGATCGCGTCGTCGGCGGAAAGCCCGATCACCTGCGCGTAGGCGCGAATCAAGTTCTGCAGAAACACGCGCTCAGGCAACCGTTCGGCCTGGCCGTCTTCCAGCGCCGCCAGCAGCGTGGCCGGAATCTTGGTCGACTTCGCCACGTCGTCGCGTGACATGCCGCGCAGCTCGCGCTGTTGGGAAAGGAAGCGACCGAATTCCGCGTAGTCGCTCACGTCACTGGCCCTTCAACCGGACGCAGTCGTCTTTGCTGTTGTCGTCTTTTGCGATGCACAGGTCGAACGCCGCCTTCGCTTCTTCCACTTTGCCCGTCTTCGAGAGGCACATGCCTTCGCGCATGTGTGCGTCGCCGAGGTCCGGGCACGACTCGCGGTACCTGGTGTAGTTGCGGCACGCCTCGGGCAGGTTGCCCTGCTCTTCGTAGATGTTGCCGAGCTTCAGGAAGCCGAAGCAGAACTTCGGGTTGTTGGTCACCGAGCTCTTGAGGCTCTCGATGCCGCCGCGCGAGTCGCCCTGTTTGTAGCGGGCCCAGCCGAGGTTGGCCTGCGCGATCCACGGCTCGCGGTACGTCATGTCGTTCAGCGCGAGCTCGTACTGTTTGATGGCATCGTCGTACCGCTTCTGCTCGAGGTACACGTTGCCGAGGTTGGTCAGCGCAGCCGAGAAGCGCGGGTTGAGCTCCAACGCCTTCTGGTACGAGGCGCGCGCCGCATCGAGCTTGCCGAACACCATGTGCTCGAGAACGCCCTTCGCGTGCCAGGCCTCTGCGAGCCCCGGGTCGAGCGCGAGCGCCATCTCGTACTCGCGCATCGCCGTCGGCGGATCCTTGATCTGCGCCTCGACGCCCATGTCGTAGTGAATGCCGGCCGCGTCCTGCTCTTTCTCTGTCGGCACGTGCGCGCAGCCGGGAAGAACCCACATCGCAAAGCAGAACGCCGAGAACAATTTCCCCAGCGCCGAGGCAGTCAGGGGCCCGGTGCCGACGCGCGGGTCGGCCGCCGCTTTCTTCGCGGTC
>JAYUXE010001226.1:0-2791 GCA_043753165.1 Archangiaceae bacterium
GGGGCACGGCCTGCGGGCGGCAGGCCCTTAGCGGGCGTGGCTGCGGCAGCGGGAGGCCGGGAAGGAGGAGCGAACAGCGGCTCATCGCCCTCTTCCAGGCTGTCGCGCAGCTCGAGCAGCGGATCGTCGTCAGGCTGGCCAGACATCGTGTTTTTCCTGCGGCGTACCCTACCCCGATTCTGGCAGCGCGCCATTGAGGTAAGAGCCATGGCAATGCCGATCACTTTCGAACTGTCCAATGGCCTCAAGGTCGTCGCCGAGCCCCGCGACACCGCGAAGGTCGCCGCGTTTCAGGTCTGGGTGAATGTTGGCAGCGCCGATGAACGGGACGGCGAGGTCGGCCTCGCGCACCTGCACGAGCACCTCTTGTTCAAGGGCACCGCGCGCCGCGGCCCCGGGGAAATCGCCCGCAGCGTCGAAGCGCACGGCGGCGAAATCAACGCGTGGACCAGCTACGACCAGACCGTCTACCACGTGGTGATGGCGAGCCGGTTCGCGCGCGAGGGGCTCGACGTGCTCTCGGACGCGGTGCGGAACTCGGCATTCGACCCGGAAGAGCTGACGCGCGAAATCGAAGTCGTCTGCGAAGAAATCAAGCGCAGCCTCGACACGCCGTCGCGCCGCGCGAGCAAAGAGCTGTTCGCCACCGCGTTCGCAAAGCACCCGTACGGCCGCCCCGTCATCGGCTTCGAGGCCGACGTGCGCGGGCATTCGCGCGAGAAGATGGTTGGCTTCTACCGGCGCTGCTACTCGCCGAAGAACATCGTGCTGTCGGCGGTGGGCGACTTCACCGAGGCGCAGCTGCGGCAGTGGGCGGAAGAGCTGTTTGGCGGCGACTGGGGCCGGCCGTTTTCTGCGGCTCCGGTGCGCGAAGTCGAGCCCGTGCGCCCGGGGCGCATCATCAAGCTGCAGCGCGACGCGGTGAAAGAGGCGTACCTGCACCTCGCCTTCCCCTGCCCGCCCGTCGACCACGAAGACGTGCCGGCGCTGGACGTGCTGGCGATGGTGTTCGGCCAGGGCGATGGGTCGCGGCTGTCGCTCGAAGTGAAGCGCCGCCGGTCGCTGTGCAACGACGTCAGCGCGTGGGCGTACACGCCGAAAGACCCGGGCATCTTCGCGCTGTCGTTGACCGCCTCGAGCGAGACCATCGCCGCCGCCTTCGACGCTGCGGTTCAAGTACTGCGCGGAGCGGCGCAGAAGGAAGTCGACCCGGGCGAGCTGCAGACGGTGCAGGCGCTGGTGGAAAGCGAGAGCGTCTATGCGCGTGAGACGGCGCAGGGCATGGCGCGGCGCCTCGGCTACTACCAGACGATGGGCGGGCTTGCGCTCGAGGCCAGCTACTACGCGGCCGTCGCGAAGCTGACCCCGGCGTCGCTGCTCGAAGTGGCAAAGAAGTACTTCGCGTGGGACCAGGCGGTGGTCAGCGGGTTGTTGCCCGAAGGCTGCACGCTGGACGAAGAAGCGATCACGAAGGTGCTCGACGCCGCGCAGCCGATGCAGGTGAAGCGCGTGGTGGTGCCGGCGCCACGCAGCTCGGCGTTGTCGAAGGCGCCGGCCGTTGCGCTGGTGACGCACAAGCTCTCGTCCGGAACGACGCTGATCGTCCGCCGCGAAACCGCCGTGCCGCTGTTCGCCCTGCGTGCGACGTTTCCGGGTGGGCTTCGGTACGAAACGCCGGCGACGAATGGGCTCACGGCGCTCTTCGCGCGCACGTTGTGCCGCGGCACGGTCGAGCTCTCGTCGGAACAGGTGTCGCAGCGGGTCGACGCGCTGTGCGGTGGCATCTCGACGGTGCCGGGTCGCAGCAGCTTCTCGTTGCGCGGCGAGTTCTTGAGCAAATACTTCGAAGATGCGTTCGGGTTGTTTGCGCAGGTGCTTCGCGCGCCCGCCTTCGATGCGAAGGAACTCGAGCGTGAGCAGCAACGCCAGCTGCAGGACATTCACAGCCGCGATGACCGCCCGTCGTCGGTGGCATTCGAGCTGTTCGCGAAGACGATGTACCTGACGCACCCGTACCGGCTGTCGATGCTGGGCGAGGCCGAGACGGTGGCGGCGCTGACGCCGGAAGTGTTGCGCGCGTTCCACGCAAAGCACCTCGATGTGTCGCAGATGACGCTCGCGGTGGTGGGCGACGTCGACATCGACGCGGTGGTGAAGCAGGCGGAAGCGGCGTTCGGGAAGAGCGCAGGAAGCGGGGGCGCCCCGGTGGTGCCGGCCGAGGCGCCGTTCGATGGGCCGCGGTCGGTGCGCAGGCAGCTGCAGAAGGCGCAGTCGCACGTGGTGCTCGGCTTTCCTGCCGCGAGGGTGACCGACGCGTGGCGCCGCCCGCTGGAAGTGCTGTCGACGATGTTGTCGGGGCAAAGCGGCCGGCTCTTCATCGAGCTGCGGGACAAGCAGTCGCTTTGTTACAGCGTGTCGTCGATGACGGTCGAAGGCGTCGACCCGGGGTACTTCGCCGTCTACATCGGCACGAGCCCCGAGAAGGTCGACCAGGCGCTTGCGGGAATCCGGTTGGAGCTGACGAAGGTGCGCGACTCGCTGGTGTCCGAAGCCGAGCTGTCGCGCGCGAAGCAGCACCTGATGGGCACGCACGAAGTCGGCTTGCAGCGAAATGGCGCGCGGGCGGGCGTGATGGCGCTGGACGCGGCGTACGGCCTGGGCGCAGAGCGTTACCTGCGGTACGGCGACGAGGTCAGTGCGGTCACCGCGCAGCAGGTGCAGGACGTCGCGCGCAGGGTGATCGACTTTCAGCGGTCTGCGCTCGTCGTGGTAGGACCTTGAGCCGATGCGA
>JAYUXE010001227.1:0-2790 GCA_043753165.1 Archangiaceae bacterium
CGCGCGCTCGCGAAGGTGCAGCACCCGAACGTCGTCGCCGTGCACGACATCGAAGCGCAGGGCTCGCACGACGTCATCGTGATGGAGCTCGTCGCCAACGCGAAGAGCCTGCGCGGCACGATGTCGGAAGGTCGCCCGTGGAAAGACGTGCTGCCCGTGTTCCTCGACGCGGCCCGCGGTCTCATCGCCGCACACGCGGCCGGCGTCATCCACCGCGACTTCAAACCCGACAACGTCCTCGTCGATGCTTCCGGTCGCGTCCGCGTCGCCGACTTCGGCCTCGCGCGGTCCGGCGCGCACGGACTGGACGCCGCTTCGAAGCGCAGCACGCTGTCGGGGACGCCGGCGTACCTCGCTCCGGAAAGATGGCAGGGCGCCGACGCGACCGAGCTGTCGGATCAATTCAGCTTCTGCGCGGCGCTGTACGAATGCCTGGGCGGCAAGCTCCCGTTCGACGAGAAGGACCCTGCGCGGCGGGTGGAACAGATGAAGGCCGGGGCCGCACCCCTGTCGTCCGTGCCGTCGGCGATTTCTCAGGTCGTGCTCCGCGGCCTCGCGTTCGAACCGTCGCAGCGCTGGCCCTCGATGGCCGCCTTGAGCTCCGCGCTGTTCACTGCAAGTCACCGCCCCGACCGCATCCGCGCCGGCCTCGCGCTCGCCGCCGTCGTCACCCTGGCCCTCGGCAGCGCCGTGCTGGCCATTCGCCAATCGGCCGGCCGCTGCGATGACGTCGCAGCTCCAATCGACGCCGCGTGGACCGCCGCCCGGAAGGAAACGATTCGCTCTGCGTTTCTCGCGACCCGACATCCGGGCGCCGCCGAGCTCACCCCGCGCGTGATCGCCGCCGCCGACGCCGTTGCCGCCAACCTGTCATCGCTGCGCCGCACCGCATGCGAAGCGACCAGTAAGCAGGGCGAGTCCGAAGCCGCGCTGGCCCTTCGCGACGGCTGTCTGCAGCGCCGCGTCGCCGACTTCACCGCGCTGGTCACCGTCTTCGAGGCGGCCGACAGCAAGATGGTCGAACGCGCCATCGGGGCCCTCGAGCAGCTGCCTTCCGCGAAAGAGTGCCTGGACGTCGCTGCGCTCGCCGCGATGGATCCACTGCCCACCTCGAGAGTCCTCGTCGACGCCGCCCGGCAAAAGGTCTCTTCAGTGCGGGCGCTGCGACTCGCTGGCAAGACGAAAGACAGCGGCGCGCTCGCCGTCGAAGCGGTGACCGAGGCCCGCGCCGCTGCGTGGCGCCCGTTGATCGCCGAAGCGCTGAACGAATCCGGCAGCACGGCCGAACGCCTGCAAAAGTTCGATGACTCGCGCGCCAACTACCTCGAGGCGCTGAACCTCGCCCTGGCCTCGAACGATCTGCCCGAGGCCTTCAACGCCGCGGTCGATCTCGCCTACCTCGACGGCGTGAACGGCGCCCGGCTTCAAGCCGCCGAGGCCTGGGTCGCAGTCTCGAAGGGCTTGATCGAGCCCGCAGGTTTGAAAGGCACCGCGTCCGCCACCCGCGTCCTCAACGCAATCGGCATCATCTTCGTTCGCAGCAACCGCCACGAAGAGGCCGTGAAGACGTTTGCCGAGCTCGCGAAGGACCTCGAGGCGCTTGGGCTGAAGAACACCGTCGGGTACGCCCGCGCTCTCGCCAATGCGAATGGAGCGCTGCGCGAAACCGGCAGACCCGACGAAGCCCTCGCGCTGTCGAAGGAGTCCCTGGCGATCATGGAAGCGGTGCTCTCGCCCAATCACCCCGACGTCTCGACCGCGACCAACAACATCGGCAGCGCGCTGGCAGACCTGAAAAAATACGACGAGGCCGAGCCGTACTTCCGGCGCACCGTCGACATTCGAACGACCTTGCTGGGTCCGGATTCGCCGACCCTCGCGACGCCGCTGTACAACCTGGGCGAGCTCGCGCTGCGGCGGGGAGATGGCGAGACCGCGTTAGAACAGTACGGCCGCGCGCGGGTGTTGATCGAGAAGTCGCAGGGCCCCGATGCCGACGACGTCTTCGACGCGAAGATGGGCGAAGGGCTCGCGCTCGGCTTGATGGCGCACCACCAGGAATCGTTGAACGTGCTCGAGGCCACGCTGCCTGAGCTGGTGAAGCGCAAGCTCCCCGCGTCCAACGTGGCGCAGGCCCAGCTGGGCATCGCGCGTGCGCTGGTCGCCTTGAAAAAAGATCTGCCGCGCGCGAAGGAGCTCGCGAAGACCGTCGCCGCCCTCGAAGGCGAACGCCACGCCGAACAACGCACCGAAGCCGCCGAGCTGCTAACTCGCCTGCCGTGAACAAGAAGACCGTACTCATTCTCGTCGTCGTCGCGGTGGTTGGCTGCTGTCTCTTCGGCACCGCGACGCTCGGCGCGGCGATGCTCTTTGGCGAAGAAGCGCCGGCCGCGGCCAACACCACGCAGACTGCACCCGTGGCAGTCGGGCTCGGCGGCTACAAGCCCGCAGGCCGTTCGACCGTCGTTGCCGAAGGCTTCGCCGACCCAATCGAAGGAAGCTGGCTCTTGATGGACGGCGCGGCGGTCGACTCGATCGACGAGATCACCAGCGCGCACGTCACCGTTCGCACCTCGCGCGTCGGCGAGCTCTGGCACTACGCGTTCGACGGCGATGGCACGTACGTCTTCCGCTACTACCTCTCGACGAAATCGATCAAGGCAATCTGGGTCGAAGCGGGCGAGTGGTCGACCGACGGAGCGACGCTGACGATGACGCCCGGCTCCTGCACCTCGAAGGCGTCGGGCCATGAAGAAGATTGCCTCGAAGGCGGCGCCCGCACCTACGGTC
>JAYUXE010001228.1:0-6592 GCA_043753165.1 Archangiaceae bacterium
AAAGCTCGAGCCCGCCATCGAAGGTCTGCAGTCGATCGCGCTCTGGGAAAACCCCGACTACTGCGTGACGGTTGAGAAATGACCCCAGCCCGGGTCAATTGGCAGGGTTGATTTTGACTTCCGGGTCCGGAGCGACCTGTTCGGCCAGCGCGCCCTGAAGGGTCGACCGAAGCTCGGCATTTTCCCAGGGCTTGGTCATGAAGCGGTCGATCTCGCCGGCGGCCAGGGCTTCGGCGACCCGCTCGGGCATGAAGCCCGTGATGATGATCTTCACGCAGGGCCGAAAGCGACGTTTGACCTCCCTCATCAGCTCGAGCCCCGTCATGCCGGGCATCAGATGATCAGAGATGACGGCGATGAACTCGTGTTTTTCGAGCAATTCCAGGGCTTGCAGGCCACCCCCAGCGGTGAAGATCTTGTAGCCCGTGGCCCGCAGGGCCCGCTCGAGCGCACGCCGTACCAACTCGTCGTCGTCGACAACCAGGATGTTCTTTCCGGCGTTCATTGGCATTCAACCCATCAACATTCGGACCAAGGCCCGTGGGGGCGCGGCACCATGATTGCTTAATGGGTTGCGTATGGAAACCACACCCACTTCCGCTGTCGAAGCAGCGCCCCGTCCGCGTGTCTTGATCATCGATGACGAAGAAGCCCTGCTGCGAACCCTGGGCGGCTTGTTGACGCGGGCCGGGTTCGAAGTTCAGACCTTCTCTGATGCGCTCGAGGGTCTCACGGCGGCAAAAGAGCCCGATTTCGACGTGGCGTTGGTCGACATCAACCTGCCGAACATCTCGGGCATGGAACTGCTGCGTGAGCTCAAGGCCCGCAAGCACCCGATCGAGGTGATCATCATCACGGGTGAGGGCTCGATTCCGTCGGCGCTCGAGGCCGTGCGGCTGGGCGCCTACGACTACCTGATGAAGCCGTTCATCGACATCGAGCCGGTGATTTCGAGCGTGCGCCGCGCGGCGGATCGCAAGCGGCTGATCGATCGCAACCGTGAGCTCGAGCAGCTGGTGAAGGGCGCGCAGCCCAACCCGGACTTCATCGGGCAGAGCGCGAAGATGCGCGAAGTTTTTTCGCTGATCGAGCAGGTCAGCTACTCGTCGTCGACCGTGCTGATTCAGGGCGAGAGCGGCACGGGCAAAGAGCTGGTCGCCCGGTCGATTCACCGCCGCAGCCAGCGCGTGACGGGTCCGTTCGTCGCGATCAACTGCGCAGCGATGACCGAGACACTGCTGGAAAGTGAGCTGTTCGGACACGTGCGCGGCGCCTTCACGGGCGCGGCGGGCTCGAAGAAGGGCCTCATCGAAGCGGCGAACGGCGGCACCCTGTTCCTCGACGAGATCGGCGACATGCCGCTGGTGACGCAGGTCAAGCTGCTGCGTGTGTTGCAGGAAGGGGAAGTGCGGCCCGTCGGCTCGAATGAAACGACGAAGGTCGACGTGCGAGTGATCGCGGCGACGAACGTGGACATCGCAAAGGCGATGGCCGACGGCCGGTTTCGCGAAGATCTCTTCTACCGGTTGAACGTGATCACGGTGCAGCTGCCCGCGCTTCGCGAACGGCCGACCGACGTGCCGCTGCTGGCGCAACATTTCCTGCGGCACTACGGCAAGCGCCTCAACAAACCACTCGAACGGATCTCGGATGACGCGCTCGAGGCGCTGGTCAGCAACAGCTGGCCGGGCAACGTGCGAGAGCTCGAAAACGTGATCGAACGGGCGACGGTGCTCGCGCGCGGAAAGGAAATCACCGTCGCGGATCTGCCGCCGGGCTTCGCGGATCGCCGGGGTGGGGCGGAGGACGATCTGTCGAGCCTGCTGCACATGACGTACGCCCAGGCCAAGCGCCTGACGTTGACCGCGTTCGATCGCCGGTATTTGCACGGGCTGATGCGCAAGGCCTCGGGCAACATCACCGCGGCCGCGAACCTCGCCGGGCTCGACCGTTCGAACTTCCGCCGGCTGCTTAAGCAGTACAACCTGGCTCCGTCGCGCCCGTCGGGCGGGGTCGAAGAGTACGAAGAGTCGGCCGGCGCGTAGTTGCGTCGAAGGCAGCAGCGGCTGCGGCCCATCACGGTGAACGTTGCGTCCCCCGAAGCTTTCGGCAGGTCCGCCGGGAAGAAACGACCAGCCCCGAGCTTCGGCGGCGGCGAATGATGTCTGCGACCATGGGCCGCAGGTGTTTGTCACTCTCGCAGGCGATGGCCGCCGTCGGGACCCGGGCCGAAACTCCCAACAGCATTCTTCGCCCGAAATCTGCCCGGGCTCGCGAGTCATCCAGTCGGCTGGAGCCCCACTTGCTCTGGCCATTGAAGACCTGACCGAAGCGGGGCGCGTTCTTCTGCGAAGTTGCGCCACCACGCATCGATGTTTGCTTCGACTTCTCTTCGTTGCGCGTCTTCGGACGCGTCGGGCACGAACCAGCGCATCCGCCGATTCGTACGATGCCTAAGCCACCTTCTTCAGCTTGATCGTGAACGTCGAACCCTTGCCGGGCGTGGACGTCACTTCGATGTCGCCGCCCGCGCGCCGCACGATTCCGTACGCCGCAGTGAGGCCGAGCCCCACGCCTTTCCCGATGCCGCGCGTGGTGAAGAATGGCTCGAAGATGCGCCGCAGGTTCTGCGCCGTGATGCCGGTGCCTTCGTCCTGCACTTCGATTCGAATCTGCGATTCGGTTTCGCGGGTGCGCACCCGAACCGCCTGGCCCGGCTTCACCGCCTGCTGCGCGTTCTTCAAGATGTGCCCCAGCGCCTGGTCGAGTTGCAGCGGGGCGATGTCTGCCAGCCCCTTCGCTTCCAGCCGCACCTCGGGCCGGGCATCTTCGGAGGCCTTCGCGACCAGCCGCGACACCGCAGAGTTCACGTTCGTCGGCTCGGCGGTGGTGATTTCCAGCCGCGAGAACTCGCGCAGGCCCGCGACGATTTCCTTCACGCGCCGCACGCCGTCCAACGACTCGGCCACCATTTCCTGACCGTCGGTCAAGTCCATCTTGTCGGCGGTACCGGCGGCGACCTCGCTGAGCAGGTGCTTCAGCGACTGCAGGTTCGCGCTGACGAAGCCAATGGGGTTGTTGATCTCGTGGGCGGCTCCGTCGGCCAGCTGGCCGACCGCGATCAGCCGTTCACCTTCCCGCGCCTTTTCCTCGAGCTGCTTCTGCACCGTGATGTCGCGGTACTGAACCACCACGGACGAATCGGTGGAATCGTCAGTCAGCCAGAAGCCCGAGAACCTGAACAGGGACCCGCGGGCGTCGATCTCGGCGACGAGGTCCTGGCTCTCACGGCCCTTCAACAGCGGGCAGTTGGGGCAGGGGGTTGCGCGGTCGGCGAGCAGCTCGTGGCACTTGCGGCCGTTGACCTGCGTGATGGGGACCCCCACCGCGCGCGACCAGGCGAGGTTGGCGCGGCGAATCGTGAAGCCGTCCTGCAGGGCGATGGGGTCACTGATCGCGTCGAACGTGCGTTCCCATTCCCTCTTCGCGCGGCTCAGCATCTGCGTGCGCTGCCCGATTTTTTCCTCGAGGCCCGTGTTGACCTCGACCAGGGCCGCGTGCGCCGCGTGCAGCTTTTCGTCCATCTGCACCTGCCGCACGGCAATCACCACGTGCGGAGCGAGGTCGATCAACCGCTTCAAATACCGTTCGACGAAAGGCTCTTCGGCGGCGCCGCGCACGGCCTCGAGGACACCCAGACATTCACCGCGGTGAATCAGCGGGACGGCGATGATCGAGCCGGTCGCGAACCCGCTGACCTCGTCGACGGCCGGCTCGAAGTCAGCCGTGTTGCGCACGTCGGCGACCAGCAGCGCCTCACGTTCTCTTGCCACGCGCCCAGCGATGCCCCGCCCGGCGGCGATCTTCACGTGCTCGATTCGACCCGCGCCTGCCCCTTCGACGCGATCGAACGAGAGCTCCATGGTCTCTTGATCCAGCAGCAACAGGCTGGCTCCGTCGGCTTCGCACAGCGCCCGCGTGTGCTCGACGGCGGTCTTGATCAGGTCATGCACCGTGCGTTGCGCGGCGATCGCCTGGGCGATCTTGTTCACCAGCTTGGCGCTCAGTGCGTACTCGAGCAGCGCCGCGCGGTCGTCGGGAACAGAGTCTGCGTTGGCACCTGGCGCCGAGATCATGTCATCCCCCGGGGAAGTGCCTAGTTGGTCGCCGACGTCATCGCGTCGTCGTCGAGAATGATCGCGCCTTCAGACGTGCGGCGCAGGTCGCCGATGCCCGGGTATTGCACTTCGAGATCCTTGATGAGGTCGGCCTGGCGCCGGACGGTGGTCAACAGGCGGCGGTGCTCACGCTCGAGGTCGAGGTGCTCGAAGGCGAGGTACAGCGTCACCTTCAGCTCGACGTCGTCCCACGGCTTGGTGAGGAACCGGTACACCTGGCCGTCGTTGATCGCCTTGATCGCGGTGTCCATGTCGGCGTGGCCGGTTAGCAGGATTCGCACGCTGTCCGGGTGGCGGTCACGCACGACGCTGAGGAATTCGAGCCCCGTCATGTTGGGCATCAAGTGGTCGCTGAGCACCAGGTCGATTTTCTCTTTCTTCAGAACCTCGAGACCTTCGGCCGGCTCGTTGGCGACGAAGATTTCGTAGCCTTCCTTGCGGAGGCTGCGGCGAAGCGCGTTGCAGATGTTGATCTCGTCGTCGACAACCAGGATGCGGCGGGCGTTGGTCATTGTGTCCTCGGTGCAGCGGGGCGAGGACCTGTAGAGCAACGCATATGCCGCCTTCTGAACCCTTGAAACTGCTCAAACGGGCCGGGTCATCGGCGCCATGGGGGTCGGCGCCGACTCATCGCCTGGCCATTGGTCGAGCACTTCACGCACCCGGCGGCTGAGGGTCTCGAGGGTGAACGGTTTCTGGAGCAGGTGGTGCGACCCCTCGCTGTTCTGGCCCGACATGAAGAGGACCTTCAAGCCCGGCACCCGTGCCTTCAAGGCCCCCGCGATCTCGGGCCCGTTCATCTCGGGCATCATCACGTCGGTCAACAACAGTTGAACCGTCTTCAGCTCGCGGTCGGGCATGGCCAGCGCCTCGGGGCCGCCTTCTGCCTGGAGCACCCGGTAGCCCTTCTTCGCCAGCAGCGAAGCCGCAACGCGACGGACGGCGCTGTCGTCTTCGATCAGCAGAATGGTCTCACCGCCAGTCGGGGCCGCTGACGTTGCAGCGGCGGCGGGCGTCTGGGCGAGGGCAGCGTGGCCGCTGCGGGGAAACAGCACCGAGAACGATGCGCCCTGGCCGGGCTCGCTGCGCACGCGAAAGTGCCCGTTGCTCTGGCGGACGATGCCGTACGACGTGGCCAGGCCCAGGCCGACGCCTTTGCCGCGGGGCTTGGTGGTGAAGAACGGCTCGAACAGATGCGACCGGGTGATCGCGGTCATGCCGATGCCCGAGTCTTCGATGGTGAACTTCACGTAGTCGCCCGCGGGAACCTCACCCGAGGCGTCGAGATCCGCCGACGACACCGTGACGTTCGAGGTCGTCGCCTTCAGCCGGCCACCGTCCGGCATCGCGTCGTTGGCGTTGACCAGCAGGTTCACCAGCACGCGGCCCACCTGATCGAGGTCGACCGAAATCTGCCCGGCGTTCGGGTCCAGCCCGGTGAACAGCTCGACCTTCGCATTAACCAGTGGCTTCACCTCGGCGATGGCGTGCTGCAGCAACGTGTTCGCCGACACCGCCGCGGGCACCAGCATCTGGCGCCGGCTGAAGGCCAGCAGCTGGCGGGTGAGGTCTGCGGCGCGTTTGCAGGCGACGCGAATTTCTTCCGTCATCGGCAGTGACGGGTGATCGGGCCCGAGCTCGTCGTGCAGCAGTGAGCCGGCCGAAATGATGATGCTGAGCAGGTTGTTGAAATCGTGCGCCACGCCGCCTGCGAGCCGGCCCACCGCATCCATCTTCTGCGCCTGCAGGAACTGTTCGTCGGACCTGCGGGCGTGGGTGACGTCGCGCGAGAGAGAGACGATCTCGCCCGAGATCGAGTCGGGCAGCCGGCGCACGTTCGACTCGAGCAAAATCCACGTGCCGTCGCCGCGGCGGAAGCGGTGGGTGGGCACCGCGAGCAGCACGCCGTCGGCCGAGGCGTGGCTCTGGCGAACCGCGGCAGCGTCGTCGGGATGCACGAAATCGTAGAATTTGCTGCCCACCAGAGACTCGGGCGGCCTGCCCAGCACGGGGAGGCTCTGCGGCGACACGTAGGTCAGCGTGCCGTCGGCCGAGATCCAGATGACCAGGTCATGCGAGCTTTCGGCGATGAGCTGCGAGCGTGCTTCGCTGACCCGAAGGGCCTGCTCGGTTTGCCGGGCGGCCGTGACGTCGCGCCAGTTGACCACCACGCGCTGAATCTGCGGGTCACCCAGCAGGTTGCGGCCGACAGACTCAATCCACCGCCACGTGCCGTCTTTGTGCTTCATCCGCAGGCAGCTGCGAATGCGGACCCCTGGCGAAGCGAGCACCTGTTTCCAGACCTCCTGCCCTTCGAGACGATCGTCGGGGTGAAGAACGCCGAAAATGCCGGGCTCGATCGCATGGCCGGCCAGCATTTCGCCCGCGCGATCGCTGGTCGCGCGTACGGTGCC
>JAYUXE010001229.1:0-6590 GCA_043753165.1 Archangiaceae bacterium
CGAATGACCTGGAACCGCGTCGCCCCCAGCGTGAACGACGTCTGAATCAGCTCTTCCGGCACCGCGCGAATCGCATCGACGACGACGGGCAGCAGGAAGACGACCGTGCCGAGAAAGAGGAACGCGATCTTCTGCGACTCGTCGATGCCGAACCACAAGATGAGCAGCGGAATGAAGGCCGTGATCGGCAGGTACCGAAGCGGAGCGACGATCGGGTCGAAGAACCGATTCACCGCCTGGAACGTGCCCATCGCGATGCCCAGCGGCAGCGCCACCGCGATGCTCAGCGCGAACGCTTTGAGGATGCGCACCGTCGACGTGCCGATCGCCTGAAGCAGCCCCTTCTCGTACACGAGGTAGATGAGGCTCTTCAGCACCTCGTCCGGGGCAGGCAGAAAGAAGTGCGACACCAACGGCACCGATTCGCCGTTGCGCGTCACCTGGACGTAGCTGCAGATGCACCACGCCCCCACCACGAGGACGATGCTCGATGCGCCCAACAGCCGCGCGGTGCCTTCTTGAATGTTGCTGCGAACGCCGAAGAGCTTCGGCTTCGCGCGCTTGATCGGGGGCGGCATTTACTGCGGGTTCAGGACGACCTTGATGTCCGTGCGGCGGTTCAGCGCGCGGCCGTCTTCCGACGTGTTCGCCGCCACCGGGTTCGCCGAGCCCTTGCCTTCGGTGACGAACCGTTCTTCCGGAATCGCGAAGTTGGCGACGAGGTACTTCTTCACCGCCTCGGCGCGCTTGGTCGACAGCGACTTGTTCGCGCCTTCGTTGCCGCGGGCGTCGGTGTTGCCCTCGACCTTCAGGTACGTGCTGCCGAACGCGAGCATCGTCTCGCCCAGCGAATCGAGCGTGAAGTAGCTGCCCGGCATGATCTCGTCCGAGCCCGTCGTGAAGTGAATCGACAGGCTCTTGTTCACGATCGCGCGGTCGGTGAGCTTCGGCTTGTCCTTGAAGGCGAACGCCTCTTCGACCTTCTGGCTCTTGTACTGGTCGGCCAGCGCGGCAACGAAGCGGCTGTCGTGCCAGTCTTTCGCATCGACGACGCTGCTGATGACGCCCTTCTTCCGCCAGATGACGAAGGCGCCGTTGAACAGCGAGGTGAAGTACGCCTTCGGGCCCGAGAGGCCGAAGAACTGCGCGTTGTCGGCGAACGCCGTGAGCTTGAGGCCCGACAGCATTCCAGACACGTCGTCGGTGGTGAGCTTCAGCGCGTCGCCGATGAGCTTGTTCGTGCCCTGCGGGTCTTCCTTCATGATCGAGATCGCGTCGAACCAGCCGTTGACGAAGTCCTGCACCGTCTTCGGCGCTTCGTTGATCAGCGACTGACGCGCGACCAGGGTGTCGGCGATGACGTTCGTCGCGGCCGTGGTCGAGACCAGCACGTGCGCTTCATTCTCGCGCGCAGCGACGGCGCCCGACAGGTCTGGCTCCCACGTCACGGCGGCGTCGACCTTGCCGGCCTTGAACGCGGCGGCGGCCTTCGGCGCTTCGTCCGTGAAGACGAGGTTCTTCTCGATGCCGTTGCGATCGTCCGGCGACAGGCCCGACTGCGAGAGCAGGAACAGCAGCAGCCAGTGGCTGGGGGTGAACTTCGTGGTGGCGATGCGCTTGCCCTTCAGGTCTTCGACGCTCTTGATCGTCTTCAAGCTGACGATGCCGTCGCCGCCGCGGCTCCAGTCTTCCTGGATGATCGCCTTGGCGAAAATCTTCTGGTCGGCCAGGACGCTTGCCTCGCGCGCGAACGAATCGACCGTGTCCCACATGATGTCGATGTCGCCCTTGATGAACGCGGCCAGCTTCGCCGCGGGGTCCTCGAGCAACACGAACTTCACGTCGAGCCCATACTTCTTCTTGTACAGCGACGACGCCCCGCCCGGGTCCATGCCACCGTTCGCGACGATGCCCGGCGCGTGGCCGGCCCAGGTGTTGATGCCGACGACCAGGGGGCGGCTCAGCTTGCCCGAGCCCAGCGCCGTGCCCGTCGTGTTGGCGACGTTGACGGGGACTTCGCCCGTTCGCGGCGCGTCGACGTTCTTGTCGCCGACGAACTGAAAGTCCTTTCCGTTGACGTCGGCGTCGCCCGGCTTCGGGTCACCCACCTTGCCCGCGCCCGACCACGCACGCAGCTGATCGCCGTACTTCTTGAAGCCGATGAAGCCGCCCACGCCAAGCACGACGAGGACGAGAAAGATTTTCGCAAACGGGGTCAGTTTCACGGTGACTCCTTCACAGCGTTCGAAAGGGGAAAAGGGGGTCAGAGCTTCGGAGCGGGCGCCGCTCCGAAGAAGTCGAGCACGCGCTGCACTTCAGACTTGCGCGCCGTTGCGGCATTCGTCGTCGTGGCGAGCCCGGCCGTGCGCTTGTCGATGTCGGCGCGCAGCCCGGCGATCTTCTCGTTCAGCTGTTTGATCTGCTCTTCCGCGGCGCTGATGCCCTTCGCGGTCTGCTCGCTGTTGATGCGAACGAACGTGTCCAGCGCCTGCAGCTGCGTGTTGGTCGCCTGGATGATGCTGACCACGTCGATGCCGAAGGCGCGCAGCGAGGCCTCGACGATCTGCTTCTTGATGTCGTGCGGCGTCGCCTCGGGCAGCCCCTTGAGCAGGGTCTCGGCCTTGGTGACGCGCTCGAGGCCCGCAGGGTCGAGGCCCCCCTGGGTGAAGATTTCGTCGAAGTTCAACTTCGCGCCGGCGACCGGCGCCGCCATCTTGTCGAGCCTGAGGTTCGACGGCGGGGCAGCGGGAGGCGCAGACGCCCGTGCCGTTCCTTCCGGAGCGGAGGCGTTCGCGAGCTCGGCCACCAGGTCGGCAGCCGACTTCTCGCCCTCTTCGGCGCTTTCGTCCGACTTCGCATCGGGGTTCTCTACGAAGAGCCCCAGCAGCTTCTTCCCAATCCCCTTCGGTTCGGCCATTTGCGGGCGTTGTTTAGCAGATGCGCCTTTTGCACCACTCCTTAAATCTGCTACGCGCGCTGGCACCATGGCCAAGTTCGAGGTGCACATTCCGGCAGCCCAGGCGGGCGGTTTTGCGATGACCTTGAAGGTCTCGGCCGACAACTGGATGTCTGCGTTGAAGGCAGGGATGACGAAGCTCGGCGAGCAGGGCTCGTCCGTTCAGAACGTGATGGTCGACATCCAGGAAGACAACTCGATTCACGTCACCGAATCGCGGTCGGGTCGGGTGTTTCGCATTCGCGAGCTGACGGAAGAGGAAGCCGCGCAGGCGCCGGTGAAGAAGCCGTCGCAGGTTCGGCCGCCCGTCGCTGGCGACAAGACGCAGATCGCCGCCAGGCCCGTGCCCGCGGCGTCGGAAGAGTCCCCCACCATTCGTGGCCCCGCGCTGACGCCTGAAATGCTGAAGACCCGGCCGGGCAACAACACGCCGGCCCCGGTGCGCCGCAAGGCGAAGAGCTCGCCCCGCATCGAAGTCGATCGCCTCGCGATCGAAGAGCTCGAGCACCCGACCCGGCCGGTCACTGCTCCGATCGGCCGCCAGAAGTCGAGCCCCAGCGTCCAGAAGGACATGAAGGTTCAGGTCGAAGACATGCTCTCGGAAGTGTTCGAGCGCGTCGAAGGCCTGAACAAGAAGGCGAGCCCGGAAGAGGCGCTGTACTTCCTGCTCGACCTCGCCCTCGAGAAGGTCCCCGCGGACGCCGGCAGCGTGCTTCGGGCGGACGCAGCGAGTGGAGACCTCGCCTTCCTCGCGGCGCGTGGCCCGAAGGCGAAGCAGCTGCTGTCGTCGAAGATCACGATTCCTGCCGGCACGGGCTTCGCCGGTTTCTGCTCGGCCGAAGGCGTGTCGGTGGCGGTCAGCGACGTCGACAAGGACCCGCGCTACTACGCCGCCGTTTCCGAGAAGGTCGACTACGAGACCAAGTCGCTGATGTGCGCGCCGATGATGACGCACGGCCGCAGCTTCGGGTGCCTGCAGCTGATCAACCGGAAGGGCGGCGGCATGTTCCTCGAGCACGAAGTGGGGCTGCTCTCGTACCTCGCGCACCAGGCCGCGCTGTACATGAACGAACGGACGTAGCGGTTACTTCGAAAAGGCAGCGGTGAGCGCTGCCACGGCGTCTGCCTGCGCCTGCTTCGCTTCGTCGACGACCCCCGCCATGCCGAAGAACTCGTGCGTGACGCCGGCGACTTCTTTCGTCTTCACCTCGATGCCGGCCGACATCAGCTGCTTTGCGTAGCTCGCACCCTGGTCTTTCAGCGGGTCGAGCCCGGCGGTAATCACCATCGCCGAAGGAAGCCCCTTCAGGTCTTCCTTCTTCGCCACGGCGGGCACCGCCATCGCGTCCGTCGCCGTCTTCCAGCCCTTGCCCAGGTACTGTTCCCAGAACCAGGCGAGGTCGGCGTTGCTGATGATGAAATTGCCGGTGCCGAGCGCGCGGTGCGAGGCCGTCGTCAGGTCGGTGCTCACGAACGGGTAGACGAGCAGCTGGTAGATGGGCAGCGGCGCCTTGTCCTTTTTCGCGCGCATCGTCACAGCGGTGGCGAGGTTCGCTCCGGCGCTTTCACCGGCGACGGCGATCTTTCCGGGCTGCACGTTGAAGTCTTTCGGGTTGGCGGCGACGTGCTGGTAGACCGCCGACGAATCGTCGAGCGCCGCGGGGTACGGATGCTCAGGAGCGCGCCGGTAGTCGACGCTGATCACGATCGCCCTCGCCTGGCTCGTCAAGGCGCGCGCCGACGCGTCGTAGACGTTGGCGTCAGCGAGCACGAAGCCACCGCCGTGGAAGTAGATGATGGCGGGGAAGGGGCCCGTGCCGGCCGGCGTGTAGACGGTGACGGGCACGTCTTTGATCATCTTCTGTTCGACGCGGCCGACGTCTTCCGGCTTCGACGGCTTCCCGTCGTCTTTGAGCACCTTCATCACCGCGTCTTTGGCCGTCACCCCCGTGCGCGCTTCTTCGACCGTGCCGCTGCCTGGCGGCTTCGCGCCCAGTGCCTGCAGGGCGCCAAGGACCTTCTTCATCTGCTTCGTGGGTTCGGGCGGCGGCGCGGCGGCCAACGACGACGTGGCGATTGCGAAACTCAAGGCACTGGCTTTCAGCATGGGACGACCTCCGGAAGTTGAATCCGGATTGTTGATCGACCGGCGCGAAGCCCGGCTGTGGCAAGAAAACCCGAATGCGCTTTTCATTGAGGAGAAGTGCCACGCGACCGCGGGTCGGGCGGCAGCCCTTTGAAGATGAGGAACTGCAGAATCTTGTCGGCGTTTTGTACGCTGATGGCAGCGCCGCCCGCCGCCGACGCAGCGCTTCCCCTTCGGGGCTCAGCGGCTGGTCGCGCGTGGGGCACAGCCTGCCGCGCCGCCTGGCCGCGGTTTGAGGACGGTCAGTACGGCTTCTGGCCGCCCACGTTGCCGGGCGGGCTGTAGTCGCAGACCCAGAACTGCCACGTCGAAAACCCCGTGAAGGGGCTGCCGGTGGTGCAGATCTTCGTCGCGCAGCCGAGGCCGGACGTCGAGCGCCAGACGATCTGCGTGTAGTGGCCACAGACGGCACCCGCGGCGCACGTGTTCGACGCGTAGTTGAAGTCGTTCTTCTCGATCGCCCACGAGCCCACGACATCGGCGGGCGTGCGAATCGGGTTGCCGGCTGCCGCATAGATGTTTTCGCCCAAGGCTCCGCGATTCGGGTTGTGCATCCACTGGCAGTTGTTCGCCCAGACCTGCGCGACCGCTTCGGCCGAGATGTTCCACGCCAGCGGCAGCAACGGAGGGCTCGGCACCGGCGTCGCGTTCGCGCGCTCGGCGTTGTGCAGCGCGAGCATCTGCTGAATCAAGCCTCCATCGGATGTCCCGCCGTCGGTCTTGATCCCACCGTCACTTCCGCCCGAGCCGCCGCCGCCGTCGAGCTTGATGCCTCCGTCGCCCGTGCTACCGCCGGACCCGCCGCCGCCGTCTGTCTTGATGCCGCCGTCACCCGTGCCGCCGCCGGACCCGCCGCCGCCGTCCGTCTTGATGCCGCCGTCACTGCCCGAGCCGCCGCCGGCGCCCGATGAACCGCCACCGACGCCGGAGCTTCCGCCTCCTGCGCCCGTCGTTCCGCCTCCTGCGCCCGTCGTTCCGCCTCCTGCGCCCGTCGTTCCGCCTCCTGCGCCCGTCGTTCCGCCTCCTGTGCCCGTCGTTCCGCCGCCAGTGCCCGTCGTTCCGCCGCCAGTGCCAGAGGAGCCGCCACCGGAGCCCGCGAGTCCGCCGCCGGTGCCCGACTTGCCGCCGCCTGTTCCCGAGGTGCCCCCGCCGGTGCCGGAGCCGCCGCCAGACCCGCCAGTCCCCGCGCCGCCGCAGGAAGCGAGGAGCACCAGCGCCGCAAAGAACGGGAGCAGAAGTTTCATGGCGGCGACTCTATTCGTTCGCTCAGTCCTGAGTCGAAACCGGGGGGCAGGTTGGTCACGCCGAGGCGTCGCCGAAGGGGTTGGAGCGCGAACCACATTGGGACGTGGCTGGCGCTCCACAAGCGGAAGCGGCGGCAGGGTCGGGCCTGCCTGAGAATTGTGAGGCGCTACCCCTTCAACAGCTCGCCCAGCACGACCGTCGCATACGAGCCGGACGGCAGGGTGAACGTGAGCCACGCGTCCT
>JAYUXE010001230.1:0-2789 GCA_043753165.1 Archangiaceae bacterium
CGGACCCTGCGGTCACGAAGGAAGATCCAAAGAAGGAAGATCCGGTGGCCGAGCCGCCTCTGACGAAGAAGGGGAAGACGACCCCGCCTCCGAAAGAAGAGCCGCCTCCGCCCGTCAAGGAAGAGGAACCGCCGCCCCCGGTGAAGCGCGATCCACCCCCTGCCGTCGACGACAACTCCGAGTCTCCGCAGGCGCTGAACCTGGGCGTCGGCATGAAGTGGGCGAGCCGCCGGCTCTTCTACACGGACGATATTTTCAAGGCGCTGAGCAAGTACTCACTGCCCGTCGGCCCTTCGCTACAGGCCGAGATGGATGTCTTCCCGGCGGCGTTCTTCACGAAGGGAATCCCCGCTCACATCGGCGTCTCGCTGGGCTTCAGCTACATGCTCGGCGTCAGCTCGGTCGCCAGCGACGGCACGCGGTACAGCACGTCGGCCGTTCGTTTCCGCGCGGCGCTGATGGGCCGCATCCCCATCGGCCCGCTGGAGCTTCGTCCGCACTTCGGTTACGCGCTTCAGAACTTCAGCATCTCGAACGGGGCCGCCGGCGCCTCGAAGCCGAACATCCCCGACGTCGCGTACAGCAACCTCCGCGCGGGCCTCGGCCTCAAGTTGAACATCGTCGGCCCGCTGGCCCTGAACCTCGGCTTTGCGTACCAGGCGCCCCTGTCGGTCGGCGAAATCAGCTCGACCCGCTACTTCCCGCGCCTCAAGGCGGGCGGTCTCGACGCGAACGGCGGCATCTCGCTGAGCTTCTTCAAGCGCGTCGAGCTCCGCCTGGGCGTCGAGTACATCCGCTACTGGTACTCGATGAATCCCGAGCCGGGAGACCAATCGGTCGCCGGTGGCGCGCTGGACGATTCGTTCGGCGGTGGGTTCATCATCGCGTTCACGCTCTAGGCGTTCGCTAGAGCGAGGCGAGCATCGACTTCCGCAGCGCATCGACCGCCTCTCGTTCGCTGCGCAGCTTCGACAGCTCGTCTTCGAGCTTCAGCAGGCGTTCGCCGAGCTCCTCGGCCGCATCGCGCGCGTTTCCTTTTCCGGCGGCGGCCAGGTTCTCGCGGGTGCGCGCCAGGTCGGCTTCGATTTCTCGCATCCGCGCGGCGACCTTCACCTGCCGCGCCTGCGCTTCCTCGAGCTTCACGACCTCACCGCGCAGCGTGACCAGCACCGGCTTCACATCGGCCGGCAGCGCCGTGGCGAGCAGCTGATCGAGCCGGGCCGAGGTCAACGCATCGACGCGCACGCGTTCGACGATGGCGCCTTCTTCCACGATGTCGAGCTCCTTCACTTCGCGCGCCTTCAGCTTCACGCGTGCGTACCGCGCCTGCCCGGGTGAGCGAACGTCTTCTTCCCCACCCGCGGTGACGCGGTAACCCTCGTTCGGCAGCTGGACGAGCAGCGTGCGCGGCTTCAGCGATCGGCTCGTCAGCTTGAGGCCATGCAGCTGCTTGTCGATGCGGTGCAGCTCGAGCATCGCGGTGCCGTTCAGCTTCGTGCGGCGCACCTTCTTCACCTGCCCTTCTTCGCGGCGCGTGAGCCGGGTGACTTCGAGATCGAGATCTTCCCCGTGCACCACGATGCGCACCTCGCCCGGCTTCACGCGATCCAGCTGCGACTCACCCGCGTACGTGCCGTCGGAAAAAATCGAGACGGTGCCGCCTTCGAGCGTGAGGCCCGTGTCGTTCGAGAAGCGCATCGCCAGCGTCGCGCTGCCATTGCCGTCGATGACGGTGACCGCTTCGACGCCCGCGCGGGAATCGATGATGGGCAGCAGCGCGCTTTTTCGTGCGCCGAGGAACACCGGCTCTTTGACCGTGTAGAGAAAAAGCTCGCCCGCTTCGCTGACCGCCGCGGGCTCGAGCGGCGACGGCCCATTCTCCAGCAGCTCGGAAGGCGCGGTGGTCGCGTCGGCACCGTGAATGACGCTGCGCCCCACGCCGCCCACCGCCGCGCCATATCCTCCGCCGCCACTTCCCGAGCCGCGCAGGCCGAGCCCGCCCGTGCCGTAGGCGGTTCCGCCCAGCGAGCCGCGCAGATGGTCTCGGGCCTCGGGCGTCGACAGCTGCGCCACCGCGTCGAGCCCATCTTCCGGAGTAACCAGCTCGCGCCGGCTGTAACGCGGCCCGGCGAGAGGATAGAGGAAGGACGACGGCCGGCCCGACGCGAGCGTCACCTTCACCCCTTCCCACGCCTCGTCGCTGTCGTTGTGCACCAGCGCGTAGCCCTGCAGCCGCGGCCCATTCTTGTCGACGACCATTCGGTACGTCGTGCGCCAGACGGCGGCCTCGGTGGTGTAGCCGACAGTGACGTTGCCTGCCCCGGGCGCGCCCCGCACCTTGAGGCTCTGGCGGTCGGGCTGCTGCGCCGCGCTGCCTGCCGCGCGATCCCACGCGCGCTGAACCGATGGGTCCACCGGGCGCACCGCGACGATGTTCTTCAGCCGCACGCGCTGCAGCCCCGTCTCACCAAAAATCATCAACGTCGGCGCTGCCACCGCTTTGCCTTCCTTATCGAGCTCTTCTTCTTCGCTGCTGATCTCGATCACGCGGCCCCGCAGCGCCGCGCCCACCACCTGCGTCACCGCCACGTCCACGCCCTGCAGCCCCATCAGCAACGCGCTTAAGGAATTCTGCTGCTCGGGCGCCGGCATCCCCGCCATCGCCCTCGCCGCCTCGGCCGCCAGCGGCGGAGCGAACTCCACCGACGCCACCCCGCGATCGCTTCGCACCACCAGCGACTTCAAGGCGTCGTCCAGCTGGCCGGGCTCGAGGGGGATTTCTGCGACCG
>JAYUXE010001231.1:0-6583 GCA_043753165.1 Archangiaceae bacterium
GCCGACTGGGCGGCCGGAGGCTTCTTGATGGACGGGGGTCTGAAGGCCGCGCTCGAGATCGCGTCAACGGAGGCGGGCTCTGTCAGGCTCGCGGGGTGATGAAGGGGCTTGACGCGCACGGCAAGTTTCTCTGGGGCCTCTGCTACCGGATGACGGGCGTCGCCGCCGATGCCGATGACCTCGTTCAGGAAACCTACGCGCGCGAGCTCGAACGAAAGCCGTCGGAAGACATGCCGGTGGAGCCTTGGTTGACGCAGGTCGCTCTGAACCTCGCGCGCGATCGCCTGCGACAGCGGAAGCGCGAGGCGTACATCGGGCCGTGGCTGCCTTCGCCCGTCGACCTCGACGCCGCCGACGTGCCGTCTGCCGAGACGCGGTACGAGACGCTCGAGAGCGTGGGCATCGGGTTTCTGCTCGCGCTCGAAGCGCTGACGCCGAATCAGCGCGCCGTCTTGCTGCTGCGCGAGGTGTTCGACCATTCGGTCACTGATACGGCCGCGGCGCTGCAGCTGTCAGAGCCCACCGTGAAGACGACGCTGCACCGCGCGAAGAAGGTGATGGCCGGCTACGACAAGCACCGCGTCCCCTTCACCCTCGAAGTCCAACAGCGGACCCGCGCCGCGCTCGAGTCGTTCTTCGGCGCGCTCGCCACCAACGATCTCGACGCGCTCACCCGCATCGTTCGCGACGACGTCCGCGAGCTCAGCGACGGAGCCGGCCAGTACTTCGCGGCCCGCGTCCCCCTGTTCGGCCGCGACAAAGTGGTGCTCTTCAACCAGCGGTTGATGCAGCTGCGTGGCTTGCCGCAGAGCCTGACGCTGCGCACCATCGGTGGCATGCCGTGCTTCCTGGTCACCTATGCCCACTCGGCCCACCAGGAACCGCCCCGGGCCCTGGTCACCGCATCAATCGACGCAAACGGCCTGATTCATTCGCTTTTCGCCATCGTGTCCGACGCCAAGCTCAGCCGCGTGCGCTTCTGACTTTCTGTTTTGGCAGGCGGCCGTGTCCATAAAGGGTCTCTTCGAACCCAAACCAAGGACACGACCCATGAAGCCAATCATCGCCGCTGCGCTGACCCTGCTGATGGCCGCCGGATGCGGCGCCGAGAAGGCCGACGGATTTCGCGACGGCTACCCCAAGACGGAATCGGTGACGATGAAGCTGCCCGGCAGCAGCGGTCAGCTGCGCGGCGATCGCACCCGCCAGGAGCTCGAAGGCGAAAAGGCGATGACGTACGTGCTGACCCGCGGCGTCACCTACGTCGTCAACGGCGGCGCCGTCGCGGTGCTCACCCTCGTCCGCCTGATTGGCGAGCAGGAACCGACGAAAGTCACCGACGACAAGGCCGTCTGGGGCCCGTTCACGGACTCGCTGTCGCCGAACACGTACAAGTTCACGGTGACGAAGAACAAGGCCGACGATTTCAGCTACGCGCTGGAAGCAAAGGCGAAGACGGAAGACGACGGGAAGTTCCGCGTCATCCTCTCGGGCTCGCACCTGGTCACGGGCAAGGATCTCGGCTCGGGCACCTTCTTGCTCGACTGGGACAAGATCGCGACCCTGCCGGAGCACGACGACAACATCGGCACCGCCGAGTACTCGTACAGCCACACCGCGAAGGACGCCGACATCAAGATCGACGCCGTCTTCAAGCAGGTGCTCGACCGCGACGCGAAGAAGCCGATTGACGTCGACTACAAGTACCTCGCGACGTCGGGCAAGGGCGGCAGCTTCGAGTTCAAGATGGTGAAGGATCTGGCGAACGGCACGGCGCTCGAGAACTCGGCCGTGAAGAGCCGCTGGGAAGAGACGGGCGCGGGGCGTTCGGACGTGAAGGTGAACGGCGGCGACCTGTCGGCCGAAGCGAGCTTCAGCGAGTGCTGGGACAAAAACTTTGCCTCGCGGTTCTTCAACGCTTCGTTCGATGCGAAGGCCGGCTGGGGCACCGAGGGCGCTTGCGCCTTCAAGACGGCCGAGTTCTCTGTCGTCGCTCCGTGAATGGGGCGCAGTCGCAGTTAAACTAACCCTGCATGAACCGCCCGGCGCTCGAAGTCATCGAAGGTGGCAAGAGCGCTGGGCGTGCCTGGTTGAAAGAGCTGTACCAGAAGTTCGGAAGCGCGGTGTACGGCCGGTGCCAGTACCTCTTGAAGGATCCCGCCAAAGCAGAGGACGCGATGCAGGACGTTTTCGCCAGGGCCATGGTTCACGAGCGCGAGTTCCGCGGCGAGGCGTCTCCGCTCACGTGGCTGCTGAAGATCTCGACCCACCACTGCCTGAACCTGCTGCGGGGCGATGCGGCGAAGTGGCGCGGGCAGTACGCGAGTGACGAGCAGAACAAAGGCGAAGGGCATGGCGGGCCGCAGCTGCTCGAGAAGCGAGACCTGGTGCGGCGCGCGCTGCAGAGCTTCGACCTCGAGACGCAGTCGGCGGTGGTGCACTACTGGGTGGACGAGATGACGCTGGAAGAGATTGCGGTGCTGCTCAGCCGTTCGGTTCCCACGATTCGCAAGCGCCTGCGCGAGTTCGCCGCGGCCACCCAGGCGGAGTTCACCGAAGCATGAACGCCCTTCACCCCCGAGACATCGAGCTTCGGCGTCTGCTGGCCGGCGAGCAGGTCGACGCGGCCACCTCGCACCTGCCTGGGTGCGCCGAGTGCAAGGCGCGCGTGAAAGAGCTCGAGGCCGAACAGCAGCGGTTCGAAGGTGCGATCTCGTTCGAACGCTTCGCCGCCGGAGTCGAACGCGCCACCCGCCAGCCCCGCGAGACGCCGAAGCCGGTGTCCAGGGGCCCGGTGCGGATCTTGATGGCGCTGGCCGCGACGGTGCTGCTCCTGGCCGGAATTCCGCTGGTGATGCGCGGGCAGAGCGATGGCGGCTTCAATCGGTTGAAGGGCGGGTCGGAGGTCGAGGTGATCGTTGCGGCTCCTGCGAATGGGCCGCAGCGCGTCGGCTCGCATGATCCACAGCAGCCTGAAGCGCTGGGCCAGGGCGAGCGCGTGCGCATCGGGTTCCGCGCGGGCAGCCACCGGTACCTCGCCGCGGTCAGCATCGACGAGGCGGGCGAAGTCACCGCGCTGTACCCCGAGAAGGGCCCGAGCCTTCGCGTGCGCAGCGACGGGGCGAAACATTACCTCTCAGACAGCCTCGAGTTCACCGGCCACGGCCTCGAGCGAATCGTGGTGGTGATGACGAATGATCCGCTGGACGTCGACGACGTGCGGCGCGCGGCGAAGGCGCGGTACGACGAGGCCCGCGGCAATCTCACCCAGCTCGGCACCCTCGACCTGCCGGGCGAGCAATTCCACCGGACGTTTCTCAAGCCGTGAACCCGCCCGAGGGCTCCGGCTCCGCACATGAGCAAGCGCTCCAATCATCCCGAGCCCGGCCCCCCCGCTCATCCCGGGCGAAGGCGACGGACCGTGAGCGACCCGGCCTTCACCGTCCGCCAGTTGGGAAGAAGCCGTCTTCCCTGTGGCCACGGAACTTCGTTCGGGGTGATGGGATCCTCCTCACCCTTCTCTTTTCCCTGTTGGCGTTTGCCGCCCCCGCCCAGGAAGTGACGGGCCCGCTGCGGCGGTTTGCGCTCGTTGCGGGCAACGACGAAGGCGGCTCGGGCACGCGCGAGCTGCTGTATGCGCGCGACGACGCGAAGAAGCTGCACGCGATCCTCACCCGGGTGGGCGGCGTGCGCGACGCCGACGCGATGTTGCTGCTGAACCAGGACGCCGACGATCTGCTGACCGCGCTGGGCGAGCTCGAGCGCCGGGCGAAAGACGCGCGCGCCAACGGCGAGCGGACGACGATCTTCTTCTACTACTCGGGTCACGCGAAGGACGGTGCGCTGCGGCTCGGCAAGACCAAGCTGCCGATGGAATCGCTGAAGGCACGGCTCGCGCAGTCGCCGGCCGACATGCGCGTGGCGGTGTTCGATGCGTGCCGCAGCGGGACGATGACGCGAACGAAAGGGGTGCGTCGCGCTCCGGCGTTCGAGGTCGAGAACGACGCGACCCGCGCGGCAAAGGGACTCGTCATCCTCACGTCGAGCGCCTCGGACGAAGACTCGCAGGAGTCCGACGCGATCGGCGGCAGCTACTTCTCTCACCACCTGGCCAGCGGACTTCTGGGCGACGCGGATCGCAGCGGCGACGGGAAGGTCAGCCTGGGCGAGGCGTATGCGTACGCGTACGAGAAGACGGTGGCCGACACCGCCGAGAGCGCGGCTGGCGCCCAGCACCCGACCTTCAGCTTCGACCTCGCGGGCAACGGCGACCTGGTGCTCACGGATTTTGCGGAACGCCGCGAGGGGCTGAAGTTCCCGGCCGAGGCGCCCGCGGGCACCTACTTCCTGGTCGACCCGAAGGGCTTCGTCGTCGCCGAGCTGTCGAAGGTGCTGGGGACGGAAAGGTTGGTGGCGCTCGCTCCGGGGAAGTATTTCGTGAAGCGGCGATTGGCAGATCACCTGCGCATCGGCGAGGTCTCGGTCGCGGCGGGGCAGCTGGTCGTGCTCGACGAGCCGAGCTTGAAGAACGTCGCCTTCGCGGATGATCCGGTGAAGGGCGTCGAACGGAACCAGATCTACCAGCGCCACTGGAGCATCGGAGCGACCGGCAGCTACCAGTACGTCTTCGACGCGCCGCTGTCGCAAGGCGGCTACTTCCCGTCGTCGCCAGTGCTCGGCATCGACTCGACCTTTCACAACGCGTTCGGCAAAGGCTTCGGCGTCGGCATCGATGGGCTCTACGGCTTCGCGAGCGGCATCCTCAACACGGGCGCGCTGTCGGTGCCCTACCGGTACACGCTGCTCTCGGTCGGCAGCACGGTGATCTACGAATGGCCCGACGGGCGCTGGGTGCCGTACCTCGGCATCCGGCTCGGCCTCAACATCATGGGCCGCGAGTTCCCCGGCTCGGGCCTGCCCGCCCAGAACTTTCAGACCTTCTCGCCCGGCGCCGTCGTCGGCCTGAAGCTGCGCATCAGCAAGAGCTTCTCGATCAGCGTCCGCGGGCGCCTTCACTACCTTTTGTACAACGTCGATGCGGTGCGAAACTTTGGCTACTTCGAGATGGCGTCGGTCTTGAACTACGAGTTCAGGGATTAGGTCATGAAAAAAATCGGTCTCGTTTTGTTGGTCTCACTCTCGGCTTGCGGCACGTGGTCCAACGAGGATCTGCAGTACCTCAGCGCGCTGCCGACGAAGGAACAGCTCACCGCCAAGGTGCCCGTCGGCACGGCCGGAGGACTCTCAGGTGAAGGCACGCGGCGCGACGCGCTGGGGCTCGGCGAGCCGTCGCAGCTCTACAAGGACACGAAGGGCGCGTCCGACGGGTTCAACAAGGTCGTCGGCTACTTCATTGGCCTCATCGACAGCGTGCGCGCCTTCCCCCCGACGACCCGTGAAGAGAACAGCCGCACGTGGGGGCCATGGGAAGACAAAGAGAAACAGAAGGGCTTCGAGGCGCAGGTGAAGATCACCAAGGTCGACCCGAAGAACTTCGGCATCGCGATTCAGTTTCGAAAGATCGGTACGGAAGACTTCACCAACGTCATCACGGGCAACTTCACCGCTTCGTCCACGGCCCAGAAGGGTCAAGGCGCGTTGAGGTGGGATCTGAAAGCCGCGCGTGCGCTGGGCCTCAAAGAGGAAGAGGGCACGAAGACGCTAGAGAAGCTCGAGCTTGGCTACATCACCGACATGTTCCCGATTCAGGTGAACATGATCTGGACGCTGAACCCGGGGCAGGCCGTGTCGAAGCTCGACTACGGATCGCTGGAGCTCGCGAACGGCTCGGGCCGCATCGGCTTCCGAACGCTGCAGGCAGACCCGAACGTCACGCAGCTCGACACCGTGAGCCAGTGGCTCAAGAGCGGCGCGGGCAACGGCATCTACACGGTGGTCGAGGGCAACTACAAAGGCGCGACGCACGTCGAGTGCTGGGACGCCGCGTTCAACACCGTGTTCGTGCACCAGACCTGGCCGGGCGGCCTGAACCTGGGCGATCAGAAGAACTGCGTCACCGTCGACGGCTTCCCGTTGCCCTAGTCGCTGGTGCCGAACAGCCCGCGCACCACCGACGAGATCGCCAGCGGCGTGCCGACCCGTTCGTCG
Organism: Archangiaceae bacterium; assembly: GCA_043753165.1. Taxonomy (GTDB): domain Bacteria; phylum Myxococcota; class Myxococcia; order Myxococcales; family Myxococcaceae; genus JAGSPQ01. Next base: position 6,109 of record JAYUXE010001231.1, read on the forward strand.
TAGTGGCCCTCGAGCGCCGCCGCGAATACCCCCGCAGACGCGTACCGATCTTCCGGCCGCGCCGCGAACCCCTTCCGAATCACCGACTCGAGCACCTCGGGCACTTCGGGGCGGATCGAACGAACGGGCGCGTAGTCCTGCGCCTTGATCGCCGCAAACACCTCGTCGGGCGTCTTGCCGGTGAACGGCCGCTTCAACGTCAGCAGCTCGTACAGCGTCACCGCGCACGCCCAGAGATCCACCTGCGGCGTGATCGAACCTGCGAAAACTTCGGGCGACAGGTAGTACGGCTTGCCCATCACCTCGGTGTGGCCCGCATCGATCAACGCGCGCGCGACGCCGAAGTCGCCAAGCTTCAAATCGCCCGTGCGCGAGACGAAAAAGTTCGAAGGCGACACGTCGCAGTGAACGATGCCCAACGGCTTCCCATGCGGCCCGACCGCCGCGTGCGCGTACCCCAGCGCATCGAGCAGCA
>JAYUXE010001232.1:0-2784 GCA_043753165.1 Archangiaceae bacterium
CGCGCGCTCGAGACCGTGCGCGAACGCCTCAAGGCCGCGAACATCGCCGACAAGGTCGTGCTCAAGCAGGTCAGTTGGTCCAGCTTTCCGTTCGGCGAAGGCGAGTTCGACGGCATCGTGGGCCTGGGGCGGATGATCGCTCCGATCGAGACGATGGCGGTCGGGCTGCGCCGGTACCTCGCTCCGAAGGGCCGACTGGTGATCACCTGGCCCGTGCGCGTCGGCCGCAACCCCACGCAGATGGCGCTCGATTTCTGGCAGGCCAAGCTCGGCGCTCCGCTTCAGCTGCCGCGCGAAGCGTTGATGGGCATCGAGAAGCATGGCTACGAGCCCGAGACGATCGAGACCGCCGGCGATGCCGAGCTCGACGAGTACTACGTCGAGATGGAAGCCGTGCTCGGCCGCCAGCCGCCCGAAGCCGCGGCGCAGGTGAAGGGCATGAAGGACGAAATTGCGCTGCACCGCGCGCTCGGCGGCCGCACCGGCGTCACGTTCGCCCTGATGGTCGCCCGCCGCAAAGAGCCCGGTGAACGCCCGCCCGCTTCGCGCGACGGAGGCTGATCAGGGTAGGGTGGTCGTCGTCTAAATGGGGGTGGCACTGTGCAACGAGTCACGCTCACCGCCTTCCTCATCGGCGCGCTCGCCAGCGGCTGCCTTCATCGCCTCGACGGGTGGGAAAGCAATGCCAACGGCACGGCGCCATTCAGCACGACGCCGCGATCAACCCCGGCAGCTCGGGCGGCCCGCTGCTGAACGCGCGGGGCGAGATCATCGGCATCAACACCTCGCGCCTCTACTCGGGCACGGAAGGCGTCGGGTTCGCGCGACCCGTCGCGGTGGCGCAGTGGCTAATCGACGGCACCCAGAATCCGATCGCCAAGTCCTCGGTCGAGCTCGACCTGTCGGAGCCCGCGCACGCCTCTGCCAGCTGCATTCGCGCGCAGGAAATGGCGTCGCCGTACCTGGCCGAATGCTTCGACTGGTCGCTGCGGTGGGAACAGCTGTTGGTCTCGGCGCAAGAGCTTCGCACGCGCATCGACCCACACCTGGTCGACGCCGCGCTGCGGAAGGCAGGCGGCAAGGATGCGTGGATCGCCGCCGGCAAGGACGACATTCGCGCGTTCATTCGCGCCACCACCAGCGGCGTCACCGCCGAACGCCCGCCGTTGCCCGATGCGCTCGCGTTCGTGGTCGATGAGGCGAGGGAAGTCGACGCCGTGCGGTCGCGCCGGCTGCGCGAGCGCAATGGGCTCAAGCTCGACCTGGCCGATCAGGGCGCCGTGCGGCAGATGCTGCGCAAAGGCGTGCGGGTCGATTCGGTGAAGCAGATCACGCCGGCGTTCGCGTGGGTGATGCTGGTCGGCCGCAACCTCGACCACTCGGAATACCGTCTTTCGGAAGCGTGGGGCCTGCGCGATGGGAAGTGGCGCCAGCACTGGCCGCCCCGCGCGGAAGATCTGCTGTCACTGCCCGAGAACTTTCCTCCGCCGCTCGACCTGCCCGGCGAGGCGAAGAGCCGGCTCAAGCTTCGGCTGCTCGCCCAGCTGTACGATCTCGAACGGGTCGCTCCGGCGCTCGTGCCGCCCCAGCCGACGAACCGCGAAGAGCCGCTGAGCGGCGTCCTCGGCTGCGGCAGCCCGTAAGCCCCATCACCCCAACAGGGTCCCTTCAGTTGATCGCGCTGGTGAAGTCGACGACCTCGATCGGCTCGGGCGCCATCTGCATCCGAACGGTCTCGCGGTAGCCTTCGGCGTCGCCCGAAATCTGAAACGGCATCGGCCGGGCGAAGTTGATCGTCACATCCGAGCAATGGAAGTCGTGCACGCCCTCTGGAAACCACGTGCCATTCCAAAGCCCTTTCAGGTTCGCGAGAATCTTCAACGCGGGCAGGGTGCCGATGCGCAGGTTCATCATTCCGCGCCGCTTCGTCGCGAACGGGAACATCTTCAGCTCGAACCCATAGAACGGAGACGTGCCGGCAGCCGCCATCATCAGTTCGCCGCGGAACAGCACACCGCCCGGCGCAATCGGCTCACCCACGGGCAGCCCGTTCGGCCCGATGCGGTACGCCGGAGTGCCCTTGCCGTTGATGACCTCGCACTCCACCTTGTTCGAGTTCGCCAGGTAGTAGGGCACCGTCTTGAAAGCCACCGACGTGAAGTAGCCAGCTCCGCCGTTCATCACCGGCGTCAGCATTCCCTTGCCCAGGTTTCGCTTCACCCAGATGTAGTCGTTGAGCAGCTTGCCATCGAGGCCGAGGCCCGCGAACGGCGCGCGCTTCCCTTCGATCATCATCAAATCCAGCGTGCGGTAGCCGGGCACTTCACCCGCGCGCGCGCGCAGCACGTCGTCGAGGATTCCATCGCCCCGCGTCGATGAGCTCTTCATCAGCGTCGCCACCGAGTTGCCTGTGCCCAGCTTCAACACGCCGAAGCGAGGCGCCTGCAGGCCCGGGTGGTGCTGCCGGCGCAGCTCGACCTGGTTCATGATCTCGTTCACGAAGCTGCTGAACGTGCCGTCGCCGCCCCCGAGGAACACCGTGTGGTACCGCCGGTCGAGCACCGTCTGCGCGATGCGCCGCGCGTCGAGCTCGGACCGCGAGATGTGCAGGTCGCCCTCAGGCACCACGTGCGACAGCGTTCGTACGATCTTGTTGCTGAACTTGCGGGCGTTCGCGTTGAGCAGCACCGCCACCTTGTGCTCGGCCTCGGCCTTCGAGGGCACCTGCTGCACGTCGTTGCGAAACGGTTGGACCCACATGTCGGCCTCCAGGGTGACTTGCTA
>JAYUXE010001233.1:0-2784 GCA_043753165.1 Archangiaceae bacterium
GTGATCGCCTCGGCGTTCGACGGCGGCACATTAAACTCGCCCAACGACGCGGTCGTGCGCAGTGACGGCACGATCTACTTCTCGGACCCGACCTATGGCGCGACGGGCACGATCGGGTTTCGCGGGGTGTACCGGGTCGCTCCGACGGGGGCGATGTCGCTGGTGTACTCGACGACCACCGGGCAGCCGAACGGCGTGGCGCTGTCTCCGGATGAATCGATTCTCTACGTCGCGGACTCGCAGCTGTCGGAGGTGCGCCGCTTCGATGTCGCGGCGGACGGAACGACGTCGAATGGCGCCCGATTCACCTTCACGAACGCAGGTGGCCCGAGCGCGGGGGGCGGCGACGGCATCACGGTCGATGTGAACGGCAACCTCTACGTGTCGACGTCCGCGGGCGTGAAGGTGTACCGCCCCGACGCGGGCTACCTGGGGGTCGTTGCCGTGCCCCAGGAACCGGCCAACTGCAGCTTCGGCGACGCCGACGGCCGCACCCTGTACATCACCGCGCGCACCGCCCTGTACCGGGTGCGGCTGAACGTCCCCGGCAAGTACTGACCTCTCGCACCCGCTGTTTCAAATCCGAAGACCGGGGCAAAAGGCGTCACGTCCCACTGACACCCACCCACGTCACCGATTGACGGTGGGTGCCCCCCGACTACCATTGCGCTCATGATTCGTGACCTCTGGCAGGCCTTGCGCGGCACCGACATGCAGTCTGCGGCGCGCCCCGACGCGCTCGCCAGCCAACCCATCAACCCCGACTGGGTGCGCGAGGGAAAACCCGAGGCGCGCGCGACATTGCTGACGCAGACGAACAAGGCGCGCGCGGGCGTGTGGGAATGCACGGCCGGAAAGTTCGACTGGACCTTCGACGTCGACGAGACCGTCTTCATCCTCGAGGGTGAAGTGCACGTCGAGTCGGAAGGCAAGACGCAGGTGCTGGCCGCGGGCTCGACGGCGTTCTTCCCCTGCGGCCTCACCACGCGCTGGTTCGTGCCGAAGTACGTGAAGAAATTCTTCACCCACCACCTGCCGGGCCGCGTGCACCAGATGGCAGCGCGTGTCGGGTCGCTGGTGAGGAAGACGCTGATGATCTTCGTGGCGCTGCTGATGAGCCCCGAGCTGCTCGAAGCGTCTGCGGCTACAGCAGCGTGCCTTTGAGAATCAGGCTCGCGGTCGTGAAGTAGATCATCACGCCCGTGACGTCGACGAGGGTCGCGACGAACGGAGCAGACGCCGTCGCGGGGTCGAGGCCCAGGCGGCGAAGAATGAACGGCAGCATCGAGCCGCACAACACGCCGAAGAGCACGACCCCGATGAGGCTCGCCGCGACCGTGACCGCAACCAACGCGTAGTGTGGGCCGTACAACTTTTCGCGCATCGGCCAGAAATAGATGCGCAGAAAGCCGATCGTCGCCAGAAGCACGCCGAGGGCGAGGCCATTCTTCAGCTCGCGGCCCGCGACGCGCCACCAGTCTTTGAGCTGGATCTCGCGCACCGCCAGTGCACGGATGATCAGCGACGTGGCCTGGCTTCCCGAGTTGCCACCCGACGAGATGATGAGGGGAATGAACAGGGCGAGCACGACGGCACGCGAGATCTCTTCCTCGAAGTAGCTCATCGCGGTGGTGGTCAGCATCTCGCCGACGAGCAGCACCGCGAGCCAGCCGCCGCGCTTCTTCACCATGCCGAAGAAGCCGATGTCCATGTACGGGGCGTCGAGGGCTTCCATGCCGCCGAGGCGCTGAATGTCTTCGGTCGCCTTCGCTTCCGCCACGTCGAGCACGTCGTCGACGGTGATGATGCCCAGCAGCACCCCGCGCGAGTCGGTGACGGGCAGCACGGTGCGGTCGTACTTCTCGAACGTGCTGATCACTTCTTCGCGGGTCGCGGTCGCCTGCAACGAGACAACCTGCGCCACCGGAATTTCGCCCACGGGTTTCGTCGGAGCGGCCATCACCACTTCACCCAGCCGCACGTCGGCGATGAGCACGCCTTTCTCGTCGCTGACGTAGAGCACATTCAGGGTCTCGACCCCTTTGCCTTTCGATCGCACGTGATCCAGCGCTTCGGCGGCCGTCATCGTCGGGTGCACCGTGAGGTACTCGGGCGTCATGAAGCGGCCGGCAGTGCCTTCGGGGTAGCCCAGCAGCTGCCGGGCGACGCGAAGCTCGTCGGGCTTCAGCGTCGCGAGGGCGCGCTTGGTGACCTCGGCAGGCAGCTCTTCGAAGAGGCGCGTGCGATCGTCGGGCGCCATCTCGTTGAGGATCCCGACCAGCTGATCGCTGGTGAGGGTGCTGACGATCTGCGCCTGCTGGTCGACCGGCAGGTACTCGAACGCGAGGCCCGCCTTGTCGCGCGGAAGAATGCGAAAGATGACGCCGCTGTCCTCGGGTGGAAGGTCTTCGAGGATCTCGGCGATGTCGGGGGCGTCGAGCTCTTCGAACGCGACGCGAAGCGTTTCCCAATCCTTCTTGAGAATCAGCTCTTCGTACTCGGGCTTCAGAAAGTGGCCGAGCACGTGGCCTCGAAACTTCGGGAAGAGGGACTAGATGACCTTCTTGAATGCTTCTTCGATCTTCGCCTTCGTCGGGCCGGCAAGCTGGTCGACGACTTTGCCACCCTTGAACATCAGCAGGGTGGGGATTGATCGAATGCCGTACTGCATCGCCGTCGCCTGGTTCTCGTCGACGTCGACCTTCACGACCGTGACCTTGCCCTTGTAGGTGGCCGCGAGCTCATCGAGCGCCGGAGCGATCGCCTTGCACGGCCCGCACCACG
>JAYUXE010001234.1:0-2782 GCA_043753165.1 Archangiaceae bacterium
ATGTTCTTCCCGCTCGGCTGGGTCGGGTGGCAGCTGATGGAATACTTTCTTCACAAGAGCTTCTTCCACTGGGAAGGAAACTCGCCCTTCACGCGCCGCCTGCACGACATCGTTCACGGCTACCACCACAAATACCCGGACGATGACACCCGCCTGGTGATGCCGATTGGCGCCAGCCTTCCTCTCGCCGTCCTCATTGGCGGGGGCCTATTTCTGCTCGGCCGGCCCGACGCGACCCTGCCGTTCTTCGAAGGGTTGCTTTGCGGCTACCTCTGGTACGACTTCACGCACTGGTCGACCCACAACCGCAAGCCGATGACCGCGTGGGGCCGTGCGCAGCGCAGCCACCACATGGCGCACCACTTCGCCGACTCGACCCTGAATTTCGGCATCAGCTACAAGTGGATCGATGTCGCGATGGGCTCGATGAAGACCCGCGACCCGGCCAGCAAAGAGTAGCGGCAGACTCAGCGCAGCGCAGGCGCCTGGTGCGCGAAGGAAAGAAGATCGAAGCAATCAAGCTGCGCCGCGAGCAGACGGGCCTGGGACTCAAAGAATCGAAGGACGCGGTCGACGCGGTCGAAGCGAGCTGAGACGCCGAGCGTGGGTGGGTGGTTACGGCAGCGAGGTGCACTACGGCGAACCCTTGGGCAACCCATGCGGCAGCGGCCCGGCGCGCAGTCCTCATCTGGTTTCCCCGTTTGAGTCTGAGAAACGGGCGTTTGAGCCCCGCAAGGGTTCCGCGGCGGAGCGCTGCAGGGAACGTGGACGCGCCGCGACTCGACCAGGGACGCCGCCTCAAAACTCGATGACGAGGCTGACGCGGTTGGGCAGCCCTTCCTTCTCGGGCGCGGTGAGCTTGTACGCGGGGTTCTGCAGGACCTTCACGATGCATTCCTGCTGCACGGGCGTGAGCTCGGTGCCGGCGCCAATCGGCTCGAACTCATGGTCGGCCGCGATGCCGCTGGTCGGATTCACCGACGTCGACCACCGAATGGCGCCAGGCCTTTCGACGCCGGTGAAGCACAGCGCCAGACGCGGGCTGCGCGCGGCGACCTGAAGCTGGAACTCGTCGATCCACGTCGGCGGCGGCGGAGCCCCGACTCCGAGACTGCCGCGGTTGGTCTTCGTGCCCGCGCCGTCCAGCGGCTTCTTCGGCGCCACCTTGACCACCACCTTCTTCTTCGGCTTCTCGACGACCTTCAAGGTGACCTTCGGCTCGACCGTGGCCGGCACGCCGGGCCCGCACTCGCAGCGCATCAGCATCAACAAAATCAGGATCAGAACGACGCCGAGGTTGCGAATGATTCGACGGCGGCGCTCGCGCGTTTCCTTCACCGCAGGAATCTGCGCCGTGCGTTCGCGCGCCTGCTGCTTCATCACGCGCACCGCGGCGCGAAGCTCCTTCTTCCGCGCCTTCATCGCCGCGCGAAGCTCGCCCGGGGTCAATCGGTGATCCTCCACCCGAACACGAGCGTGCCTTTCGCGTCGCGCCATTCCACCGGCTTCAACACCAGCGGCGTGAACGCAGAGGGCGCGGCGACCTGCGGCGCGTCGAACGGCCACGGCAGCTGATCCGACGGAGCAAGCCGAATGTTCCCTGCGAACGTCTCGTGCCGCGGCGACAGCTCACGCGCCTTGCCCGTCGCCGTCGTGTCGTAGGCGCTCAACCCGCCGAGAATTCCCTGCGCCCGCCCGACCAGCTCTTCCGCAGCGCGCTGCTGCGCCTTTGCATTTCCCTTCGTGCTCAACAGCGAATCGAAGATGGCCCCGAATTGTTTCAGCAACGGCATGTTCCCGCGCCGCACGTCGACGTCTTCCGCCTCGAGCTTTTCGATCAGCTGCCGCGCAAGCCTCAACGTGAGGTGCGGCTCTTCGACCGTGCCGTCGCGCAGAATCGTCGCCAGCTGCCCCTGCTTCCCCTGGGCGAGCAGCCGCAGCTTCGCGACGCGGGCGTCCAGCGCACTGCCCCGCTGCAGGCTCGCCACCACCAGCTCGAAGGACTTTTCGTCGGCCCGCAGCGCCGCGCGCCACACGAGGTCCTCGATGACGGCGTTGTATTCCTGCTTCGGCACCAACGACTTCAACGTGAGAATCACCTGCTCGGTCGTCTCGTAGCGCGACAGCACGAACGACACCCACCGCCGCGCGAGCGCCATCGTCGCCGCCGACTCGCGCGACTCATCCGCCTTCGACATCGCGTACGCGAACGCCCGCAGCGACTCGAGCAAATCGCCCGCCTCGAGAAACGAAACGCCGCGGTGCAGCGCAATCGTCGCGCGCTCGGTGAACCCCGTCTCGGGCCCCATCTCCAGCAGCCGCTTGCCACGCTCGCCGGCCGTCAACATCAGCCGCCGCGCAGGCACGTCTTTGGCCTCGAAGTTCCCCATCCACGCCGAGACTTCCGCGCCGTCGTTGCGCTCAATCATCGCGTCGATCAACGACAGCACCATCTCGTCCATCGGCGTCGCTTCCGTCGCGAACGGCCGCGCCTGCTTGAAGAGAAAGAGCCGTCGCGCACGGTTGAGGTTCAGCCATTCGTCGGGCCGCCACTTCAGCGCCTTCTTCAGAAACTCGGCCTGGGTCGAGTTCTCGGGCCAGCGCGAGGCCAGCGTGCGTTCTTCTTCGGCGCCGGCCACGCTGACGCCCATCTTCTTCGCGCGTGCGGCCGCGGCGGCGCCGGCCTTCTTGGCCCGCTTTTCGAGCAGCAGCGCCATCGCGAGATCGAGGTCGAAGATGCGGGCCTCGATGGCGCTGACGCTCTGCACCTTCTCGCGCACCA
>JAYUXE010001235.1:0-2782 GCA_043753165.1 Archangiaceae bacterium
TCATGCTCCTCGCCGTCCCCGCGTTCGCGGTCGAGCAGCCCTTCAGCTTCACCGTCACGGGCCCGACGCTCGCGCAAGGGCACCACGAAGCATTGTTGAGCGTCGCGCCGCGCTTCGGCCGGCCGAACGAGTACCTGCGCGTCGAGGGGCTGACGGGGTTCGGCTACGGCCTCACGCAAGCTCTGCAGCTGCAGGTGCAGATGGCAGTGACCGTCGAATCCATCGGCAGCACCGAGAAGAAAATCGACGGCGGCGCGCAGGTGTCGCTGCGCTGGAACCCCCTCGCCCGCCGCACGAAAGCGCTCGGCCTGAACCTGGTCGCGACCGCGGGCCTGAGCCCCGAACGCATGTTCGTCGAAGCGCGATTGGGCCTCGAGAAGCAGCTGGGCGAGTTCCTGTTCGCCATCAACGCAACCGTCGACTACCGCGCGCGCCGCGATGGCACCGAAGGCCCGAACCTTCACTCCGAGCAGACGGCCGGCATCGTCTACCGCCTGCCGAGCCGCTTCACGTCGGGCGTCGAGTTTCGCAGCCGCGTCGGGTTCGACCGCGGCGAATACGCAGGCGCCGCGTTCTTCGCCGGCCCGGTGTTCGGCTGGCGCAACGATTCGATGTGGCTCTCGGTCGGGCTGCTGCCGCAGGTCGCCGCGCAGAAAGCCAAAGCGTACGTCGGCAACGGCGAAGCGCTCGAGCTGCGCGACAACGAGCGCGTCACGGTGAGCTTCAAGTTCGGCGCCGATTTCTAACGAAACTGCGAAGGCGGCGGCCCGTCGTTTCGGTTCCGGTCAGCGAAGACCGCAGCCACGAGACAACCCAGCGCCACCGTCGAGACGAGCCCCGTGATGGCGTAGCCGACCTGCACCCACTGCATGTCGCCGCCCTCGCGCATCAACACCGCCGGCAGCACGAACATCACGCCCCGCGACACGAAAGCGAGGGCCGCGGACGTGACGACGAGCAGCGACGTGGTCGGGTGGCGGTCCCACCGCGAGACGGCGAGAACGCCGGCGACCAGGTAGACAGCGAAGAACGGCAGGCTCGACAGCGCCTGCACTGCGCCCATCATCACGCTTCGACTTTCGGTTTTTCCCCGCCCGCCTTTTCCTGCGCGGCGAGGTCGGCCTTCACCTTTTCCATGTCGAGCTTCGACACCTGGTCGATGATGTTCTCGAGCGCAGGGGCCGGCAGCGCGCCCGCTTCGGAATACAGCAGGATTCCGTCACGGAAGATGGCGAGGGTCGGGATGCTGCGAATGTCGAACGCAGCGGCCAGAGACTTCTGCGCCTCGGTGTCGACTTTGCCGAACACCATGTCGCCGTGCTTGGTGGCCGAGGCCTCGAAGATGGGGCCGAACGAGCGGCACGGGCCACACCAGGCGGCCCAGAAATCGATGAGCAGCGTTCCCCTTTTTTTCAGGTGCTCTTCGAAGTTCGCCCCGGTCAGTTCGATCGCAGCAGCCATGAGGACTTTCTTAGCGCCGGGTCCCGCGTGATGCCACCGTTCAGAAAATGCTGCCGGCGCGGCGCCGGGGGTCGGTCTCTTCTTCGAGTGGCTCTTCCGTGCGGCTCAAGCGCAACGCCTTTTCGAGACGGCCCAGACGGTCGACCAGCTGTTCCTGCTGGTGGGTCAGCGCGCGCAAGACGTCGGCGACGGGGTCGGGCAGCGTGGCGTGGTCGAGCGTGTCGTGCGGCTGCGGGCCGTGGCGGACGACGCGCCCGGGGACGCCGACGACGGTGGCACCGGCAGGCACGTTGCTGATGACGACGGAGCCGCTGCCGATGCGGGCGCCCTCGCCGATGTCGATCGCTCCGAGGACGCAGGCGTTGCTGCCGACCGTGACGTTCGCGTGCAGGTGCGGGTGGCGCTGCTTGCGTTCGATGGACGTGCCACCGAGCACCACGCCTTTGTAGATGATGCAGCCCGTCTCGATGATTGCCGTCTCGCCGATGACGACGCCCATGCCGTGGTCGATGAAGACGCCTTCGGCAATCTTCGCACCGGGGTGAATCTCGACGCCGGTGATGAAGCGCGACTGGTGAGAGACGAGCCGGGCGGTCAGCGACAGCTTCCGGTTCCACAGCGCGTGCGCGATGCGATGCAGCCAGAGCGCGTGAACCCCCGGGTACGCGAGCAGCACCTCGAGTGGGCGCCGCGCGGCAGGGTCGTTCTTCAGCGCGGCTTCGATGTCCCGGCGCAACAGGTTGAACATGTCTGGTTTGCTGCAGACCATATCCGCTGCGCCTTGACGAGGTGCGTTAGAGACTTGTATACAAAGTCCATCGGCTAGGTAGACATTGAAAGGGCTCTCGCAGAAATCGAAGTACGCGCTCCGGGCGCTGCAGCGGCTGGCGCGGGAGAAGGGCCGTGGGCCGATGTTGATTGTCGACCTGGCGAAGCGGGAAGAAATCCCGCGGAAGTTCCTCGAGGTGATTCTGCTCGAGCTCAAGAACCACGGAATTCTCGCCAGCAAGCGGGGCAAGGGCGGCGGCTACGTGCTGATGAAAGAGCCGTCGACCCTCACGCTGGGCGAGGTGATTCGGCTGTTCGATGGGCCGATTGCTCCCCTGCCCTGCGCGAGTGAACGTGCGTTTCGGAAGTGCGACGACTGCCACGACATCGCGACGTGCGGCACGCGGCTGGTGATGCGCGAGGTGCGCGACGCGATGGCGAAGATTCTCGACCACACGACGCTGGCGGACCTGACCGGCCGGGTGGATCAGGCCATCAAAGAGCAGGCGCGAGAAGCGATGTACCACATCTGATGGAGCCCCTTTGACCGCCA
>JAYUXE010001236.1:0-2781 GCA_043753165.1 Archangiaceae bacterium
GCGGCCGGTGCCTGGGGCGGGCCCGCACGGCATCGCGGACAAGGAACACAAGATCGCCGACGTCGAAATCTAACGCGCGCCTCGAGGCATCTCGCCAAACCGGCCAAACCGGTTCATAAGTGCGGGCGCGGACATGGCCCCACACGATCAGCTGCAGACCGGAAGCCTGGGGAAGTACCAGATTCTCACCCGGCTCTCGGTGGGTGGCATGGCCGAGATTTTTCTCGCCACCGGCCCGGGCCCCAACGGCCTGCCGCGCCTCGTGACGGTGAAGCGCATTCTTCCCGAGCTGCGCGAGCGCGAAGAGTTCGTGCACATGTTCCTCGACGAAGCGCGAATCAGCGCGTCGCTGGCGCACCACAACATCGCGCAGGTCTACGAGCTGGGGCACGAGCGCGACGAGCTCTTCATCGCGATGGAATTCATCGCCGGCCAGAGCCTCGCCTCGATTCTTCGCCGCTGTAAACGACTGAACCGCCCGGTGCCCGTCGGCTTCACCGCGATGGTGGGTCGCGATCTTTGCAAGGCGCTGGACGGGGCGCACAACTTCGTTCAGCGCGATGGCACAGTCGCGCCAATCATCCACCGCGACGTCTCGCCGACGAACGTGATGGTGACGTACGACGGTCAGGTGAAGGTGATCGACTTCGGCGTCGCGAAGGCGGCCGGGTCGCTGTCCCGCACGGCCACAGGCAACATCAAGGGCAGCCGCGGGTACATGTCTCCGGAACAGGCGCGGGGCGCTCCACTCGACGCGAGATCCGACATCTTCGCGGCGGGCATCGTGCTGCACGAGCTGCTCACCGGCCGGCCGCTGTTCCTGCGCGACTCCGAGCTGCTGACTTTCCGTGGCGTGTTGCGCGACGAGATTCCCACCGCCATCTCGATGAACCCCGGAGTCCCCCGCCCGCTGTCAGAGGTCGTGGCGACGGCGCTGAACCGAAGCGTGGCGGCGCGGTTCCCGAACGCGCGCGAGATGTCGCGGGCTATCTCGACCGCGATTCCGGCCCTCATCTCGACCCAGGAAGAAGCGGCGGCGTTCATGCGCGGCCTCTTTGCTGAAGAGCTGAAGCAGACGGAAGCGCTGCTCTCCTCGCAGAAGGCGAACATCGAAGCGCTGAAGGATTCGACGCGTGAGCTCGGCGTCCCGCGGCACGGCGGCACCAACGTCTATGGGCCGCTGCCCACGGGCGTCATCAAGCTCGAAGAAGAGGAACAGCTGCCGGCGCACGTCGAGGTGCTCGAGCCCGTCGGCAAGGGCCTCGCGGTCGAAGGCGCGACGGTGCTGTCGGTGGACGACTCGGAGATCAGCCGCGACTTCATCGAGGCGCACCTCGAGAGCTCCGGTTTCCCGGTGCTGCACTGCGCGTCGGCGCCCGAAGCGCTGAAGCTGATCGAAGAACGCCTGCCCGACCTCATCCTGCTCGACGTCGTGATGCCGGGCGTCAACGGGTTCGAGCTGTGCCGTCTGCTGCGCGAGAAGTGCACCCAGCGCCCGTTTCTGCCGATCGTCTTCCTCACCTCGGTCAGCTCGTTCGAACAGCGGCTCGAAGGGCTCGCGGCCGGCGGCGACGACTTCATCATCAAGCCGTACCACCCGCCCGAGCTCGTGGCCCTCGTTCGCGCGCACTTGCGCCGGGCCGCGTTCCTCGAAGCGCAGCAGGCGCGCGCGGCGAAGGCGAAGAAGTCGAGCTAGGCAGGCACGACGGGCTTCACGGCGCGGGCTCACGCCTTTTCGATCTTTCCATCCGCGTGCTTCGCGTACCGCCCTGTCTCGCGCGTGTGCACCGGGCCGTGGCTCGGCCAGGGCCAGCCGCCGAAGCGCGTGCGCTCGTAGTCGGCGAACGCCTGCTGCAGCTCTTCACGGGTCGTCATCACGAACGGGCCGTAGTTCGCGACGCGCTCGCCAATCGGCTTGCCCTGCAGCATCAGGATTTCGGTGTCTGTCTTCGCGACCAGCGCCAGCGCCGCGTCCGACTTCACCGTCACCGCGCTGCTCTTTGGAATCGTGCGACCCGCGATCGTCAGCCCGTCGCCACGGAAGAAGTAGAGCGCGCGGTTCAGCCCCGTCACGCCCGCGGGCAGCTGCCACGTCGAGCCCGCCTTCATCTTGATCGACCAGATCGCGACCTGCGCGTCGGCCTTCGAGGCCCACGAGTGCGGAGGCGGCTTCAGCGCCACGGATTTTCCGAGGGTGCCGGCGATCACCGTCACCTCGACGCCTGCGTTCGTCACGACGGGCACCTTCTCGTTCCAGAACATCGAGAAGTGCGGCTCGACCAGCTTGTCGGCGTGCGGCAGGTTGAGCCAGATCTGGAAGAGCTCGACGGGGTTGCCGGCCTTCCTGTCGATCAACGGAAACATCTCGGAATGGACGATGCCCTTGCCGGCCGTCATCCACTGCACGTCGCCTTTGCCGAAGCGGGCGGTCGCGCCCAACGAGTCGGAATGATCGATGGTGCCGCGGCGCGCGATGGTGACCGTCTCGAAGCCGCGGTGCGGGTGTTGCGGAAAGCCGGGCACGACATCGCCGTGGTACATGCTCCAGCCGTCTTTGCGCCCGAAGTCCGCGCCGATTTCACGGCCCGCCAGAGACACCGACGGCCCCATCGCGTCGTTGCCCGCGGGATACGCGTCGTCGTGGTGCACGCAGAAGAGAAACGGGTCGATCGTCTTCCAGGGAAAACCCAGCGGCGTCACTTCGAGAATCAGCTGCGTACCCGAACCAAATGGTGAAGCAGACGGGTGGTCTTTGTCGGTCATGGCGAGGCCACCATAACC
>JAYUXE010001237.1:0-2778 GCA_043753165.1 Archangiaceae bacterium
TTGATGAAGACGGACACCGACGGCATCGGCTTCTTGTCGGGTTGGGTGAGATCGTTGGTCTCGGGGATCATCACGATCACCCGCGCCTCGAGCACGCCGGGAATGCGGTTGAGCGAGTTCGAGATTTCGCCCCCGAGCGCTTCGATGAACATCGCGCGCTCTTCCGTTTGGGTGGGGATCATGCCCTTCATCTTCTTGAAGACGCTCAAGCCATCGACGTACGGGCGGGGCAACGCATAATCGCGCAGCAACTGGGCTGCGGTCGCGACGTCCTGCTTGCCGACGCTGATGATGTACCGGGGGACGTTGCCGCCTTCTTCTTTCAGCTTCTTCGCTTCGACGCCGTTGCGCTGCAGCAACACGTAGATGTCGTTCGCGTCGTCCTCGCTGAGGTCGTGCTGAAGCTCGACGGTGCAGCCTGAGAACGCGAGCGCCAGAACGGCGCCCACCACTCGCAACGAACGGGGGACCATGAGGCGCAAACGCTACTACGGCCGCCGGGGCAGCGCCTAACGAAACGGGCGGCTCCCCATTTCAGAGAGCCGCCCGCGACTTCGAAAGCAGAAAGGCGCTTTTAGACCTGGGTCTTCAGCGTGTCCTTCAGGCCGCTGGTGGCCTTCTCGACGACCTTGCTGGTGAGGTCGAGCTCCTGCGAGTACTTGTACATGCCGGCCTGCAGCGACAGCAGCTCGGCGTTCGAGAACGTCTTGCCGCTGGCGGCGCCGTTGATGAGCTTGTCGAGGGAGGCCTGGCCTTTTTCCATGTTGCCCATCATCGACATGATCGAGTTCGAGGCCTTGCCGGTTTCAGCCTTCTGGGCAACCGGATCCATCGCCTTTGCCGTCACCTTGTTGTCGGTGGTGGCGTTGCTGACCTTGTTCAGGCCCGCCTTTTCGGACTTGTTGACCTGCTCGACCTGCCGCGCGACGTCGACCTTGTGGGCCGCCTGCGCATGGTTGACGCCCTGGGCCTTGTTGGTCGGGTCAACGCCCTGCGATTTCATCGCCTGGTCGAACTTGCTGGGGGCCCCCTTGGCTACCTGATTGGCGCCCTGATCCTGCACCTTCTGCTGGGCGATTTGCGCTGCTGAGATTCCTGCCAGTGGTCCCGCCATTTTTTGGTCTCCTTGATGCGCCTTCGGAAGCGTCTTCGGCCTCGAGCAAGTCCTTCAACTTCTCGACGGCCCTTGCGTGGAGTCGTGACGCCCAGCTCTTCGATTGCCCGATTTCGGCACCTGCTTCTTCGAGCGTCTTTGACTGAAAGTAGTACCCGTTCAACAGCTTGCGTTCTTTCTCCGGCAACTTCTCGATCGCCGCCCTGACCCGCCCTTTCATCTGTTCCAGCTCGAGCTTCTCGTCGGCTGGCACCGCTTCATCGTCCGACAGCTGCAGCCCTTCAGAGCCCTCGAGACTGGTGGCAAAGACCATTGCCAGACCCGTCACTGCATTCGAGATCTCCCTGACATCATCGGACGTAGAGCTGCCATGGTTGCTTCCCTGGTCGCGGTCGGCCAGGTTGCCCATGTAGGCGTTCGAACGGTCGGCCATGCCCAGAGACCGGGATTCCGGCCCCTTGAGAATGCCCATCTTCCGCAACCCGTCGAAAATCGCGCCCTTGATGCGGTAGTGGGCAAAGGTGAGGAAGTTGGCGCCGACCTTGGGGTCGAAGCGTTCGGCGGCCTCGAGCAGGCCGACCTGCCCGTAAGACATCAGCTCGTCCATCTCGATCTGGGAATTGAACTGTTTGCGCACGGTCGCCGCGAGGCTCCGCACGTACGGGCCGTATTTTTCGAGGATGATCTTTCTTTCTTCCCCGAGAGGCACGTCAGCTCACTCCGCTTTGGACCACAGACGCTCGAGCGCCTGGTTGATGCGTGGGTCGTTCGACAGCTGGTCGGTGATCTTCTGGGTCAGCGCCTTGGACTGCAGGCGAACCTTTTCCTTGAGGATGTCGGCGACCAGCTTCTTCGTCGCCTCTTCCTTCGTCTTGATCTGCCCGGCCTTCAGCTGGCGCGCGATGTCCAGCGCGGTGGCGGTGATTGGGTCGGGCCCCTGAACGTGGGACGTGCCGACGAGCCCCGACGGAGCGACCAGCGATTCGGCGCGATCCACCTTGGCGCCAAACGCCTTGCCCGCCTTGGCGACGCCGCCGGCGCCGCTGCTGCCGCCCACTGCCCCGCCGCCTTTCTTGCTGCCGACCTTCATGTGCGCTCGCTGGTGACCTTAAAAATGACCTACTTGTCTTTCTTCGGCGGGGGCAGCGCACCCGCTTCCTTCGCTTCGATCAGCGCCAGCGCCAGCCGCGCGCCGTCCCCCTCAGGCTCGACATCCTGCGCGGCCTTCAATTCCTTCATCGCCTCGGGAACCTTACCCAGGAACAGCAGCGCTTCGCCGGCGTGGGCCCGGGGCAGACCCGAACGCGGCGCCAGCTTCTGGGCGACGCGGTAGGCCTGCAGCGCCTTGTCATGCTTGCCCTGAACGAACTCGAGGGTGCCCAGCGCGAGCTGCGGCACTTCGCTCTTGGGCATCAGCGCAGCGGCGCCCAGCAGCAGCTCGCGGGCGGCGTCGAACTTGCCCATGTCCATCCAGAGGTAACCGGCCTCAAGCATCACCATCGCCTGCTGGCGCGTGATGGGAACGAGGCTGCCCGCGACGTCAGTTTTCTGCTCGGCCATGAAGATCCTGGGTTCCTGGGAAGCGAGGAGATTCCATGGCCTTTCTAACACGAAGGGCGGCCAAGTCGGCCGCCCTCGTGGACTTCGAAGAAAATCGACCGCGA
>JAYUXE010001238.1:0-2777 GCA_043753165.1 Archangiaceae bacterium
GGGAGCCGTGAGGTCGATGATCAACGGCGTCGCAGTGGCGACGTTCGACTCGGCGCTCTCGCCTCCGCTGTTCGCCGCCGTCACCACGTACGAGTACGGATTGCCGTTGCTCGGCCCGACGTGCACGAACGGTGGAGCGCCCATCACGGTCAGCTTCGAGCCGTGCGTCTTCGAGACATTCGCGTTGGTGAGCCAGTACAGGTGGTAGCGGGTCGCTCGGGGGCTGGGCGTCCAGTCGAGCGTCACCTGGCCGTCCCCTGCGACGGCGGTGAGGTTCTGCGGAACGTCGGGCGTGATTTCGATGCCGCCGTCGCCCCCCCCCGACCCGCCTCCGCCGCCCGCGCCGCCGCCTGCGCCACCGCCCTCACCTCCGCCTTCACCGCCCTGCCCGCCAGCCATGCCCGAGCCGCCGCCTTTGCCGCCGCCCTTTCCTCCACTTCCGCCTGCACCACCGCCGGTCATGCCGGTGCTGCCGCCGCCACACGCAAGAAAAGACACACTGACGGAAATCAGAACGAGATGACGAAAAGGCATGGTGTGGACTCCCCCGAAGGAAGCGGTACCTTACTTCCAGATGCTCGCGATCGCGCTGACGCTGCTGCTGGCCCAGACGTGTCCCGGGTATGGCTCGGGCGCCGACGGCCCGCTGAATGTCGGCAGCGGTGCGGTGCAGGTCAACCAGGCGTTCGCGCTCGCAGTGACGGCGACGGCAGGGCAGTCACAAGTGACTCTGCAACCGGGCGCGGCGCTGGCGAAGCTCGGGCCCGGCACGCTCGTCTTTTTGCACCAGACGCAGGCGACGACGGAGAATGGGCTGGGCGTGCAGGGGCCGTTCGGCATCACGGGGCTGGGCGTGGGCCGGTATGTTTTCGCGCGGGTGACGGGCGTGACAGGCGAGACGCTGACGCTCGATGCGCCGTTGGAACAGACGTTCGCGGCGCCGGGCGCGCAGCTGATTACGGTGCCGCAGCACAGCACCATCACCGTGGGTGGCGCCGCGACGCTGACTGCGCCCGCGTGGAATGGCTCGTCGGGTGGGTTGCTCGTGCTGGCGGCGTCGTCCGATGTGCAGCTCGACGGCGTGCTCGATGGGCGGGGCGCGGGCTTTCGGGGCGGGCTCGAAAATTACGGGAAGTTCTTCGCCGATGGCGGCTGTGACCCGGGCTCGATGGGCGGTGAGAGCTTCAATGCAGGACCCACCCAGCGGTCGATTCAAAACGTGTGGACGGCGGGCGGCGGCGCGGAATGCAGCGACTACGGCGGGGGCGGCGGTGCGAACGTCGGCGAAGGTGGCCGCGGCGGAAAGGCAGCCTTCGCGGACGTCTTCGAGAACACCCATGGCGGCTCGGCAGTGACGCGAACGAATGCGCAGCTGCTGTTCGGGGGCGGCGGCGGTGGAGCGTTCGGTGACCTCGTGAATCAGGTGGCGACGGCGGGCGGGCGCGGAGGGGGCGTGGTGTTCGTGCGCGCGCGGGCGTTGCGGGGCAGCGGTCGAATCATCGTCGACGGGCAGACCGCGCTGGCGAGCTCTTCGAACGGCGCCGGGGGTGGCGGCGCCGCGGGCACCATCGTGCTCGAGCTCAGCACTTCCCTTTCTTGCGGGTTGTTGTCCGCGCGCGGGGGCGGCGGGGGCAACGCGAACATTTCGCACGGCGTGGGCGGCGGGGGTGCCGGAGGGCGGATTCAGCTGCGCGTGGCCGACCTCAATTCATGTCCGCAAGACATCTTCAGTGGGGTCGCAGGCGTGTGGCCCGATGGCAAGCGGTTGTTCGGCGGGCCCACGTCGGCGACGGATCCGCGTTCGATTGGCGACGTCGTCGTCGAGACGGGAATCGGCGCGGGCAGCTGCCTCGGCTTCCTGGGCGAGCCGCAGCTCACCGTGTCGACGCCGGTCTCCAACGGGCTGATGGTCGGCCCGGCGTTCTGCTTCGCCGGCACCGCAAACGCGCCGCGCGTCAGTGGCTCGGTGGATGGCCAGCCGCTGGGTCCCATCGACGTCCTCGCGACGAAGCAGTGGCGCCTGTGTCTGAACGGAGAGCTTCCGTCGGGCGAGCACACGCTGGTGGTGCAGGCGTTCGAGGCGTCGGGCGCGGTGCTGGCCGAAAAGTCCGTCTCATTCCGTTCGCGCAGCCAACCCCTCGTCGCGGGCTGTGGCTGCGGCAGCACCGATTTGGCGGGCCTGGCGGCGTTTCTCGCCGTGGCCTTGACCCTCTTCGGACGACCCCGTACAAGCGCGACGCCTTCGGGTGCCAATACGGCACGCAAGAGGGAAGCTGGTGGAATTCCAGCGCGGTCCCGCCACTGTGACCGGGCAGCCTCGTAAAGAAGCAACGAGGCACGAGCCGCTTCAGCGTTGTCGCCACTCCGCATTGAAGGTCGCGGGGGAAGGTGGAAGCGGGTCGCATCGCCCGGAAGCCAGGAAACCTGCCCCAGGGTTGTCGTCGACGTTCGCCTTCTCTTTCCGAGCGAGAGAGCAGAGGGCCCCATGGGAAGAACCTCTCTTTTTCTCTGCCTGCTTTGCGCCGCGCCCGCGTTCGGACAGGACCCGGCCGTGCCGCTTCCGCCCGTGGACGTTCCGGTGCCGGACGAAGAGGCCGCCGCCACTTCCGTCACGCGCACCACGCCCAGCGGGCTCGTGACGCTGGTCGACACGAAGGCGCACCAGGGCGAAGCGAAGGACACCGCCGAATTGCTGGCTCCGGTGCCCGGCGTCGTCTTGTCGGATGCGGGCGGCGTGGGTCAGCGGAAGAGCTTGTCGCTTCGTGGAGCCGGCTCGA
>JAYUXE010001239.1:0-6552 GCA_043753165.1 Archangiaceae bacterium
AGGTCGCCGTAGACGGTGATGCCGGCGCAGCCCCAGACCAGCGGGAAGCGCACGTAGCCGGTGCTGTCGCCCGAAGCGCCGTTGTTGCCGTTGCCGAGCACCGTCCACGCTTCGAAGTCCGCGCCGCCTGCCGTGGCCGGCGCAGTCCACTGCACTTGAAACGTCACCTGCCCGCCCGACGTGCCTTTCGGCGTCGCGTGCATCGGCTCGCCCATGAAGAGCCTGGTCGCTGCAGACAGGTTAATGAACGTGCCGACCGCGCCGTTGCGCATGAAGAAGCCGCCGACGGAGCCGTTGCCCTGCAGGGTGAGGGTCAACGTCACGGCCTGGCCGGGGCTCGGCGTGGGGTTGCTCGAGGTGATGGTCGCGGTGTGCGTCTGGTTTCCGCCGTGACAGCCGCCGCAGCCGTTGGACGCAAAGCCGTTGGCCTTCGCGAACGCCGCGCCGGGGGCGAGAAGAAGCACGAGGAAGAGCGAAGCCTTCAGCACGGGCGGCAGCCTACTTCCGGACCCAGCCTGAACAGCAGTGGGCAGCCGCTTTCATGACTCACCGCTTCCGTCGTCGGGCGCCGGCGAACGCCAGCTGCGGCTCGTGGCCAGCGGCGCGCGCCATCAAACAGATTTCCAGAATCCTGGGCCCCAACCTTTCCCACGTCGCATCGCCGGCGCCGCGCACGTTGAGGAACTCGTGTTGCGTAATCGGCAGCGCGGCGGCGAGCCCGTACATCGTGGCGTCGTTGAAGATGAGGTACGACGGCAGGCCGAGGTCGCGCGAGAGCTCGCGGCGGAAGCGCTTGAGCTCTTCGGCGGCGAGGATGCTGTATTTCTCGGGCGCTCCGAAGGGTGTCTGGACGCGGTCGGTGGGCGACGCGGCCGCAGCGACGCCCAGCTTCACCCTTTTCCCCTGGCACACGTCGCAGCCGCTGCACGCGCGGGCGGCGTTGGCTTCACCGAAGTAGCGAAGCAGGAACTGGCGGCGGCAACCCGCGCCGTACGCGTAGTCCGTCATGCGTTTGAGCAGCAGCAGCGCCTGGCGTTCTTGCGCGCGGACGCGGGTGAGGTCGAGGCCGAGTTGGCTGAACGGGACCTTCTGCAGGCATTCCATCGCGCGGCCGATGAAGGGCTTCTTCAAGGTGACGGTGCCGGCGCGTTCGAGCAGGCCCAGGGCTTGGCGCACGCGTTCTTCGTCGAGGCCCGAGCTGCGGGCAAGCAGGTAGAGCTCGGTGCTGCCGCTGGCGCCGGGAGGAATGAGGTTGAGCACGGCCGAGAGCACGGCGCGGGCTTCGGCGCTCTTCGGGCCCAGGGGGCTGGCGCCGGCCTGGACGGTGATTCCCCAGCGGCCTTCGCCGCGGCCGCCGCGCGAGAGCTTGCCGGCGCGCTCGAGTTGCTTGAGCACGGCCGAGACTTCGAACTCGTTGGCCCCGACTTGCGCGGCGAGCACGTGGACGCCGCGGTCGAACGATTCGACGCGGTACAGCGCGTCCCACACGTCGGCGAACAGCGTCTGCGGCGGGTGGCTCGACTCGATGAGGCGCTGCTGGGTGAAGACGTCGGCGTGGTTGAAGAGCAGCACCGCGCGGGAAGGCTGGCCGTCGCGGCCGGCGCGGCCAATTTCCTGGTAGTAGGCCTCGACCGCGCGGGGAATCGCCGCGTGCGCGACGAAGCGAATGTCGGGCTTGTCGATGCCCATGCCGAACGCGTTCGTCGCGACGGCCACCGCGTTCGGCGTCGACATGAAGTCTTCTTGCGCCTTCTGCCGGGCGCCGTCTTCCATGCCTGCGTGGTACAGCACGACGGGCACTTCCTTCTTCTGCAGGGCGTCGTGAAGGCCTTCGGCCTGTTTGCGCGTCGAGCAGTAGATGACGCCCGAGCCTTCGTCGGCGAGCTCGAGGCAGACGCGGCGCTTGTCGGCATCGCCCGCGACGTTGACGACCTCGAGGAAGAGGTTGGGGCGATCGAACCCTGCGACGGAGACCGCGGGGTCTTTCATCAACAGCATGCGAACGATGTCGTCGCGAACCTCGGGGGTCGCGGTGGCGGTGAGCGCGACGGTGCGGGGAGGGCGAAGGCGTTTTCGAATCTGGCCCAGCAGCGCGTAATCGGGGCGAAAGTCGTGGCCCCACTGCGAGATGCAGTGCGCTTCATCGACGGCGAACAGGCTGACGCGCGCCTCGGTGAGCGACGAGACGAAGGCCTCGCTGCGGAAACGTTCTGGAGCGACGTACACGAGCTTGAACGCGCCCTCGCGCAGGCGGCGCTGGCGGTCGTGCCGTTCGGAATCGGACAACGTCGAGTTGATGAAGGTGGCAGGAATTCCGCGGGCGGTCAGCGCATCGACCTGGTCCTTCATCAGCGAGATGAGCGGTGAAATGACCAGCGTGACGCCGTCGAGCATGGTCGCGGGCAGCTGGTAGCAGAGGCTCTTGCCGGCGCCGGTGGGCATGACGACCACCGTGTTGCGGCCCGAGAGCACTGACTCGACGACTTCGGCCTGGCCGGGTCGAAAGGCCTGCAGGCCGAAATAGCGCTGGAGTGCTCCGCTTGCGTCCACCGGTTCCATGCTTTGTCACCTTTCGCGATCGCGTTCTACTGAAGCCGCGGGCCGGGACTGACGGACTCCAACATCTGCCGCTGCGTCATCGAGATGAAGCGGTCTTCGGTGACGATGACGTGGTCCACCACTTTGATCGACAGCAGCACTCCGCACTGCTGAAGGCGAAGGGTGAGCTGCAAATCCTGCCGCGAAGGCTCGGGGTCGCCGCTGGGGTGGTTGTGGACGAGGATGACGGCGCTGGCGCGGCAGGCGATGGCCGGGGCGAAGACTTCGCGCGGGTCCACGTGGCAGGAATCGACGTTGCCTTCGGTGACGACGCGGTCGAGCAGCAGGCGGCTGCGCGGGTCGACGCAGAGGACACGGAAGATTTCGTTGCGGGCGCCGAGAATCGAAGGCCGGACCCATTCCCAGATTTCCTTCGGGCTCGGCAGGCGGGGGCGTTCAGCGCGGCGGACGCCGAGCCGGCGCACGAGCTCGAGGCAGCCGACGAGCCGGCCCGCGGCTTCGTCTGAGATGAGGCCGGACTCGACGAGCTCCAGCGGGTCGGCTTGCAGCAGCGCCGGCAGGTCGAGCGGATGGTGGATGTCGAGCGCGAGCGAGAGCAGCTCGGCGTCGTTGAGGGTGGCTGCTCCTCCGAGCAGAACGCGCCGCGCCAACGTGTCCGCGCGCCATGGCGGAACCGAATCGTCTTCGTACATGTGGTGTCTCCCCCTGCGGAATCGAAGGAGCAATGCATGTGCCGGGTGCGCGTTGCGGCGGCGCGCCTCTGGATCAGATGAAGATCGTCCCGGCCGTGGGATGCGCGCAGACGCTCCATGTCGGCGCCAAGAGATGACGAAAACCAGTTAAAGGCCGGCGCATGTTTGAGCTCATCCTCGGTCAGAAGGTCCGGTACCTGCCGCAGCCCGAGTGGGGCGTGGGGCACCTGCTGCGGCTCGAAGACAACGACACCAAGGCGCTGGTCGTCTTCCCCGCGCGCGACGGTGGCCCGATTCTCGTCGCGAACCGGCAGGGCGCTCTCAAGCCCGTCGCGTTGACGAAGGGCGATGCCATCGTCACCAGCGCGGGTAAGACGGGCACGGTCGTCGAAGAGCTCGAAGGCGCGCGCGGCCTGCGGCGGTACCGCATCGTCCTCGACGACAAGGCGACCGACGAGCTGCCCGAGTCCGAGCTTCGCGCGTTGCCTCCGCGGCCCGACCTCATCTCGACGTTGAGAGAAGGCCGCGTCGGCGACTCGACCAACTTCCTGCTGCGCCGCAGCGCCTTGCAGCTCGACGACGAGCGCCGGTGTGATGCGATGGGCGCGCTGCTCGCTTCGCGCGTGATGGTGAAGCCGCACCAGGTCGGGGTGGTGCAGCGCGTGTTGTCGGCCCGGCGCCCGCGCTTCGTGCTCGCCGACGAAGTGGGGCTCGGCAAGACGATCGAAGCGGGCATGATTTTTTCGGCGCTGAGGTTGAGTGGGCTGGCGAGAAGGGTGCTGGTGGTCGCTCCGAATCATTTGACGGTGCAGTGGTTGGTCGAGCTGTTTCACAAGTTCAACCACCTCTTCACGCTGCTCGATTCCGAACGGTACGAAGCGTCGCTGGAAGAAGCGCCCGGCGTGTCGCCGTGGGCGCGCTTCGACCTCGTCATCACCAGCCTCGAGCAGCTGCAGCGCAACGAGCAGGCACGCGCGGAAGCAGGTGACGCGGCGGCGTATTGGGACCTCGTCATCATCGACGAGGCGCATCACCTGAAGGCCGACAAAGCGCACCAGGCGGCGGCGGCGCTGGCGAAGAATTGCTGGGGCCTGCTGCTGCTGACGGCGACGCCGATGCAGCTCGACCCGGCCGAGTACCACGCGCTGTTGGCGTTGATCGACCCGGGCACGGCGCCGGGGCTGCAGCAGTTCGAAGAACGGTTGAAGCGGCAGGAAGAGCTCGCGCAGGCGGTGCGCGGAATTCTCGAAGGGCAGAGCGCGGCGGCGGCGGTGAAGCAGCTGCGGCAACGGTTTCCGAATGACGATGCGCTGGTGACGTTCGACGACGCGGATGCGCTGCTGGCGCACCTGGCCGAGACGTACAGCTTGTCAGACCGCCTGATTCGAAATCGCCGCGCGGTGGTCGGCGGGTTCAGCGAGCGCCGCCTGCATCGCCATGCCGTGCAGCCTTCGCCGGAAGAACAGAAGGCACGCGCGACGGCGATTGCCGCGTTGAAGGAGGACAACACGTTGAAGGGCGCCGTGTTGGCCGGGTTGATTCGCCGCCTCGAGTCGTCGCCCGCGGCATTCTTGAAAGCGGTGGCAAACGTGCCGGCGTTGAGCGCGTTGAAGCTTCAGCTGCCGGCGCGCGACGCCAAGTTCCTCGCGTTCTCGAGGCTGCTCAAAGAGCTCTGGAGCAAAGAGAAGGGCGCCAAGGTGCTCGTCTTCACCGAAGCCCACGCGACGCTCGAGTCGGTGAAGGCGCGGCTCAGCGAGGACAACATCGATTCCCTCGCGTACCACGGCGATCTTCCGCTGGTGGAACGCGACCGGCAGGTGGCGCGGTTTCGAGATCCCGAAGGGCCGAAGGTGCTGCTCTGCACCGAGGTCGGCGGCGAAGGGCGCAACTTTCAGTTCGCGCACCACCTCGTGCACTACGACCTGCCGTGGAGCCCTGCGACGGTCGAGCAGCGCATCGGCCGCCTCGATCGCATCGGCCAGACGCACCCCGTCGAGATTCATGTGTTCGACAGCATGGGGTCGATTTCGTCTGACGTGCTGTCGGTGCTCGCGGACGCCGTGGGTGTGTTCGGTGAGACGGTGGGCGGTCTCGACGCGGTGCTGGAAGAGGTCGAGCCGCGGTTGACCGAGCTTGCGTTGGAGCCGGCCGAGGCGCGCGCCGAGTACGTCGCGCAGCTGCAGAAGAAGGTGAAGGCCGCGCGGGCCCAGGTGCTCGCGGCGTACGACCCGCTGCTCGATTTGCGCAGCTTCGACGAGCAGGAAGTGGCGGCGCTGGTGCAGCGGGCACGGCTGCGGGCGGGGATGGATGAGGACGACGACGACGAAGGGTCGCTGGAAGACGGGCTGTGGGCGATCGCGCGCGACCTCGATGAACGGCTGGAAGAGACGGTGACCGAGCTCGCGCTGCGCATCGGGCTCGGCGTCGACACCGATCAGCAGGTCGACGCATTTCAGTGCGCGTTTCATTTCGGACACGCGCTCAAAGTCGAAGCGCTGCCGGGCCTCGACATCTCGGAAGAGCGCACGGTGCTCGGCACGTTCTGGCGCGACACGGCGGTCGAGCAGGAAGAAATTGAATACTTCGCGACGGGGCACAGCATCGTCGAGGCGCTGTTCGGCTTCATGCGCGACGGGCCGTACGGGCGAAATGGTGGCCGGTTTCTCGACGTGCGCGGCACGATGAAGGGGAAGGGGGTCGAGCTGCTGTTTCACCTCACCCCGCCCGAGCCGGCGGACACGACGGTGGGAGCGAAGGTTCCCTCGCGGCAGCTTTCACGGTTCCTCGATCGGTTGTTGGTGCAGGTCGCGGTGGTCATCGACGACGACGGGCGCGTGAAGCCGGCCGACGCGAAGATGGTCGAGGCGTTGAATGACGTCGTCGGCAAGCCGCTGAAGGGCGAAGACCTGCGGGCGGCGTTTCCGGCGCTCGAAGGGGCGCTGGACGTCGCGGTCGCGGCAGGCAGCCTCGCAGCCGAGGCCGAGCTGAAGCGAAGGTCGGCGCGCGCGCGGGCAGCGATCGAGCAGGAACGGGACACCGTGCTGCGGCGCGTGCGGCTGTCGTTGGCGCACCAGGGCGTGAAGGGTGAGGCGCTCGAGGCGCAGCTGGCCGCCGAACGCACGCACTACACGGCGCTGCTCACCGCGCTGTCGGGCGTGCGCGTCACGCTCGATGCGGCGTGCGCGTTCGTCGTCAACCGGTAGCGCGGTCGAGCGCCGATGCCCGACTGTCCGGGAAAAGCGGAGGCCCGGCTACCCATGGGTCCTTTTCTACCCCGCGTTTGACCCACGAAGCGACCGCG
>JAYUXE010001240.1:0-6550 GCA_043753165.1 Archangiaceae bacterium
TGCTCGACGCTTCGGGCGGAATCACCCAGATTCGGTTGTCGGGTGATGAGTTGCGGCTATTGGCGGCGCAGCTGATGAAAGTCGCGTCCCACCTTCAGGCGATGAGCCTCGAGGAAGAAGTGACGCAGAGGTAGTTGCTGCTGGAAGCGCCAACGTTCGGTAGAAGCTCGGGTTCATGGCGTCGAGCGTAAAGACCTCTGGCTACAAGAAGATCCTCCTCAAGCTGTCGGGCGAAGCACTGGCCAAAGAAGGCGAGTACGGCATCAACACCGAGGTGTTGTCGCAGATCGCCAGCGAGGTGAAGGAAATCGTCGAGTCGGGGGTGCAGCTCTCGATCGTGATTGGCGGCGGCAACATCTTCCGCGGCGTGAAGGGCGCGACGCAGGGCATGGACCGCGCGAGCGCCGACTACATGGGCATGCTCGCCACCTGCATCAACTCGATGGCGCTGCAGGACGCGTTCGAACGCAAAGGCGTGCACACCCGCGTGCTCTCGGCGATCAAGATGGAACAGATCAGCGAGCCGTACATTCGACGGCGCGCGGTGAGGCACCTCGAGAAGGGCCGCGTGGTCATCTTCGCGGCGGGCACCGGCAACCCCTACTTCACCACCGACACGGCGGCCTCGCTTCGCGCGATGGAAATCAACGCCGAGGTGATTTTGAAGGGCACCAAGGTCGACGGCATCTACGACGCGGATCCGAAGAAGAACAAGGCGGCCAAGCGGTACCGCACCGTCAGCTACCGCGAGACGCTGGACAAGAACCTTCAGGTGATGGACGCGACGGCGATCGCGATGTGCATGGACAACAAGCTGCCCATCATCGTGTTCGACATGACGACGCCCGGGAACATCGTGAAGGCGGCGAACAACCCGCAGGACATCGGCACCATCGTTTGGACGGGCGAGACGGTTTTCGCTTAAGCGTACAAAGGAGCAACGACATGGGATTGCATGACGACGTGGTGAAGGGCCTCGGCTCGGCGATCAACAAGACGATCGACGACTTGAAGCAGGGGCTGGCGAAGATCCGCACGGGCCGCGCGAACGCCGCGATGCTCGACGGCGTGCGAGTGGACAACTACGGCACGCCGACTCCGCTGAACCAGTGCGCTGCGCTGGGCGTGCCCGAGCCCCGCTTGATCACCGTCAAGCCGTGGGACAAGGGCATCATCAAGGAAATCGAAAAGGCGATTCGCGACGCGAACCTCGGCTTGAACCCGATGAACGACGGCGAAATCATTCGCGTTCCGATTCCCGCGCTCACCGAAGAGCGCCGCAAGGACATCGCGAAGCAGGTGAAGGCGAAGGGCGAAGACCACAAGGTGGCGATTCGCAACGAGCGCCGCGACGCCAACGAGAAGCTCAAAGAGCTCTTGAAGCTGAAGACCATCACGGAAGACGAGAACAAGCGCGCGAACGAGAAGGTGCAGAAGGAAACCGACGCGGGCGTGAAGACGGTCGAAGACCTCGTCATCAAGAAGGAAAAAGAAGTCCTCGAGGTTTGAACGGTTGGCGCGCGCGCTGGTCGCCGAGCCGTCGCTGCCCATCTCTGCCGCGCTGAGGAAGTTTCTCGAGAGCGCGCGGCACGAGGTGGTCGCCGCGCATTCAGTGGCCGAAGCGGTCGAGGCGCTCGCGGGCGACAAGGCCCTGGACGTGGTGTTCGCCTCGGCCTCGGGAAGCTTTGATGGCGAGGCGCTGTGCACGCGGGTGAAGACGTTGAGGCCGCTGTGCCCCGTCGTGCTGGTGTACGCGCCCGAGGAAGATCGCCCGGAAGACAGGGCCGACGTGGTGCGGGCCGACGCGTTTCTGCTGGGCCCGCTGAAACGTGCGGCCGTCGTCTCTACCTGTCAGCTCGTGCTTCGCAACGCGGGCCTCAAAGCCGAGCTCAGCAAGGCCATTGACCTGCCGAAGGCGCGCGAGTCGAAGCTGCTCGAAGCGACGACGCGCCTCACCAGCCAGGTGTCGGAAATGAAGGGCCGCGAAGACCCCATGCGCCAGCGGATCCGCGCGCTCGAGGAAGAAGCGGTCGCTCTGTCGGCCCAGGTCGGCAAGCTCACGGATCAGCTGAACCAGGCAGGCCCCGCGGTGCCGACGCCCGCGGCCGAGATCAGCTTTTTGAAGCGCTTCCTGCCGCTGGAAGTGAAGCGCAGCCGCCGGTACCAGTACCCCATTGCGGTGGTGCTCGTCGGGCTCGACCGGCTGGAAGAAAGGCTCGCTGGCACCGAGTCCCCTGCGTTCCAGCGTGCGGCGATTCGCAGCGAGTCGATTGCCGGCATTCACAAAATCATCCGCGACATCGACCTCACCGTGCCCTTCGCCGACGACAAGTACCTCGTGCTGCTGCCGCACACGCCGCGCGACGGAGCGATGATCGTCGCCTCCCGCCTTCAGGCCGAGCTCTCGAAGATGCCCGCGTTCGATGGCGGCACCGCGTCCGCGGGGGTCGCCAGCTACGAGCCCAAATACTGGACGAAGGAACACGTCAGCTTCGGAGGCCTCATGCGCGAGGCGACGGCGGCGCTGCTCAAGGCGCAGGCGGCGGGGGGCGGCTTCGTGGAGGTCGCTCCGCTGGCGGGAAAGCCGAAGCGCGATCGGATTTCGCTGGGCTAGAGCTTTACCGCGGCGCCGCTGGCCGCTTCGACGCACGCGGAAATCCACG
Source organism: Archangiaceae bacterium (assembly GCA_043753165.1). Taxonomy (GTDB): domain Bacteria; phylum Myxococcota; class Myxococcia; order Myxococcales; family Myxococcaceae; genus JAGSPQ01. The sequence continues at coordinate 2,664 of JAYUXE010001240.1, forward strand.
CGTAGAGCTCGAGGCCCTTGCCCTTGTCGTCGAGCCACTTGCCCGTCGGCGCGTCGAAGTCGAAATGAATCCCTGAGCCGTTGCCGGCGACCCACAGCTGGCACACCGCGCGCTGGGTGTTGACGACGACCTTCTGGCCCGACTTGTTGCCGGTGACGGTCACCATGTCGCCCGTGCTGTCGGCATCCAGCGCGTCGGGGTCGACGGTGTCGAGGCCTTTGAGCAGCCGCTTGAAGACGTCGGCGACCAGCGAGTTGTAGGCGGAATCGTCCAGCATCTTCGCTAGAGCGACTCGAGCAGCGGCTGGCCCGGTGGCGCGTAGAAGAGCAACGTCGCGGTGAAGGGCCCGTCGGGCGTCGCTGGCGCAGTGAGATCCAGACCCAGCACGGTGCCGGGGGCGAACGGCCGGGGGAACGTCTGCAGGCCCAGCAGGTGGGCGGTGATCGAGCCCATCGACGGCTGGTGGCCCACGAGGATGAGGGTGTCTTCGGTGTGGTCGCGAAGGAGAGCGTCGATCGCTCCGACCGGGCCGTCGGGCAGCAGGGCGCGGTGCGAGCGCAGCGGGCCGTCGTAGTTGATGGCCTGGGTGAGAATGGTCGAGGTCTGAGCGCAGCGGGTCAGTGGGCTGGTGAGGACCAGGGCGGGCGAGCCGAGGCGGTCTTTGAGGCCGGTGAAGTGGGTGCGGACGGCGGCGCGGGACTTGGTGGTCAGCGTGCGCGCTTCGTCGCCCAAGCCTTCGGGAATCTCGGCGTCGGCATCGGCGTGTCGTACGAGGAAGACCTTCACAGTTCGAACAACCTAAACCAAAGCAGCTTCTCTCGCGCCAAAGGATTCGGGCAGGATTGCGGCCGTGAATCGGTTTTGGTTGGTGCTCGTGGGTTTGGCGTTGCTTTCGGGCTGCAAGAGCAGGGCGCGGGCCGACGCGGGAACCGTGGCCGAGGCGGCCGTTCAACCCGTCGCGCCAACGAACTGGGTGCTGACGCCCGCGATGCTCGAAGGGTACGTCGGGTACCAGCAGGCGTTGCTGGTGCAGTTCGGGAAGGCGACGCCACCGAAGTGGGACGGGGGTCTGAAGGCCTTCGAGGACCCGGGAATCGAGGCAAAGGCGAACGTCGACGAGCTGGCGCGGAAGCGGGCAGGGCTCACGGCCGACGATGTGGTGCAGATTGAAGCGATGGTCTCGCGGGTGGCCTCGAGGCGCATGACGTACCGCCTGCTTGGGGGCGACGCGCCGAAGCCCGGCGCTGATGATCCTGAGCTCCTCGCGAACCAGCCCGAGCTCGCGCAGGCGATCGCGATGCAGGAAAAGATGCAGAAAGACCAGCAGGCGCTGCGCGAAGAACGTGAGCAGTTCGGCAGCCGGAACATCGATGTGTTGCTCACCCGCGAAGGGCCGCTGCTCAAGAACTGGGCGCTGATGATGGGAGTGCCCGAGCTCGCCGAGACGCGGCCGCGGTGATGACCCTGGCGCAGTTTCTTGCGCTGCACCCGTGGCCCGCGGAACACGCCGGCTCGAAGCGGCTCGAATGGTTCTGGACCTACGAGCTCGACCTGTCGGCGCAGACGGTGTGGCCGGTGCTCGCCGACTCGTCGCGAATGAACCGCGCGCTGGGCGTGGCCGAGATGAAGTTCGAAGACCGCGACGGCGTGCGGCATGGCAGCTCGAAGCCGGGGGGCGTGCCGCACGCGTGGGTTGAAGTGCCCTGGAACTGGGTGGTGGGGCAGTGGCTCGAGTCGGTGCGGCTTTACGAGCGAGGCTTTTCGAAGGTGGTGTTCGCGGCGTTTCATCTCGAGCCGCTGGGGCCGACGAAGACGCGCGTGTACGTTTATTTTGGAGCGATTCCGCGTGGGCTCATTGGCACCGTCGCGTTGAAGTTGGGCTTTCCATCGCTGCAGCAGGGCTTCGCGAAGGTGTTTTCGGAAGTCGTCGCGCAACAACCGAAGCGGGCGCCGGCGATGTTCACGGTGTTGCGGAAGGAGCCGCTGGCGCCCGAGGCCGAGTCGCGGCTCGTGACGGTGCGGGATGCGCTGTATGCGAAGAAGCTGCACCGGCCGTCGGTCGACGCGTTGATCGATTGGGTGCGCGTGGGAGACGAGCAGGATCTGCATCGGATTCAGGTGCGTGAGCGTGCGCGCGCGTGGAACCTCGATGAAGACGGGGTGTTGGGCGTGTGCCTGCATGCGACGCGGCTGGGGTTGCTCGAGCTGTCGTGGGACGCGGTGTGTCCGCATTGCCGGGGAGTGGCAGAGGCGAGCGCGAACCTGGGCGGGCTGCAGGCGAGCTCGACGTGCGGCACGTGTCAGATCGACTTCGGCACCGGCGGCTCAGAGTCGGTGGAGATTACGTTTCACGTGCACCCGTCGATTCGGCACATCGAGAAGCGCACGTACTGCAGCGCCGAGCCGTCGACGAAGGAGCACATTCGGGTGCAGCACGCCGTGGCTGCCGGTGCGCACGTCGCGGTGGTGCCGCAGCTCGAGCCGGGGCGGTATCGGCTGCGGCTGCACGGGCAGAAGAAGTACGGGTTCCTCGACGTGGGTCGCGGGAAGGCGGGCGCGGTGGACTGGAAGGTGAGCGAGGCGCCGGGTGAGCAGCCGGCCGACGCGGCGGCGACGGTTCGGTTCGTCAACGATTCGGCGGAAGAAAAGCGGTTCATCGTCGAGGCGTCACAGTGGACGGATCTCGCGCTGCGACCCGGGCGGCTGCTGAGCTTTCAGGAGTTCCGGGATTTGTTCAGCGAAGAGTACCTGGGCTCGGACGTGCAGCTGGCGATTGGTGAGCAGACGATCATGTTCACGGACATGGTGGGGTCGACGGCGATGTACGCGCAGCGCGGCGACCCCGCGGCGTTCGTGGAAGTGAAGCGGCACTTCACGGATGTGTTCGCGATCATCGCGAAGCATCGTGGGGCGGTGGTGAAGACGATCGGGGACGCGGCGATGGTCGCGTTCAACAGCCCGCTGGATGCGGTGAAGGCGTCGATGGAGATCCACCAATGCTTTCATCCGGCGTCGTCATCGAAGCTGCGGATCACGCTGAACACGGGGCCGTGCATCGCGGTGAAGCTGAACACCGGCATCGATTATTTCGGGCACACCGTGAACGTCGCCGCGAAGCTGCAGGGCCTCGCCGAGTCGTGGCAGATTGCGATGAGTGATGCGGTGTATTCCGCGCCCGGCGTCGCTGAGTGGATTTCGTCGCAGGGCGCGGTGATTGAGACGCTCGCGTATTCGTCGAAGGCGCTCACCGCGCCCGTCGGCGTGAAACGGTGGTCGGTGTTTCCGGGGTAGGGTCTGAGGCGGGGGAGCTCATGCGCAACGTGGTGTTGGTTCTCGTTTCAATCGCGGTGACGGGGTGTTTTCTCGAGTCGCCCATTCCGAGGTGCTCGACGGATCAGGAGTGCATCGTCCGCGCGGGTGGGCCTGCCCGGTGTGATCAGAAGCTCCGATACTGCTTCCACGTCGAGGTCGACGGCGGGATGGGCGGAGGCTCCGGTGGTGGAGTCGGCTCGGGTGGTGGCGTGGGCTCGGGTGGTGGCGTGGGCTCGGGTGGTGGTGGCGGCTCGGGTGGTGGCGGTGGCGGTGGTGGTGGCGGCTCGGGTGGTGGTGGCGGCTCGGGTGGTGGTGGCGGTGGCGGTGGTGGGGGCGGTGGTGGGGGCGGCGGCGGGACTCCCCTCGACGCCGGCTTCGTCCGAGTGCCTTACAATGAAGCCCCGTTCCCCTTCCCGTTTGAAGGAGTCTGGGCGGCTTCAGCGACTGACGTCTGGGCGAGTATCGAATCTGATGAATACGTTGCGAGGTGGACGGGCGGAGGTTGGCCTCAGGTCCTGAACACCGGCCAATACAGTCGAATCTGGGGAAGCAGCCCGTCAGACGTTTGGTTGGTT
>JAYUXE010001241.1:0-6546 GCA_043753165.1 Archangiaceae bacterium
AGATCTGGAAACGGCTTGTACGCGCCGTATTGCTTCACCAACCGCGCCGACGCTTCCTTGAAGTGCGCGAGGTCTTCGGGCGTCCACCAGTTGTCGAGCTTGCCCTGCGCATCGAACTCGGCGCCGAGGTTGTCGAAGCTGTGGCTGATTTCGTGGCCGATGGTGGCGCCAATGGCTCCGTAGTTCAGAGCGGCCTCCGCGTTCGGGTCGAAGTAGGGCGCCTGCAGAATCGCCGCGGGGAAGTTGAGCGCATTCTGCAGCGGCAGGTTCACGGCGTTCACTTCCTGGGGCACCATCCACCACTCGTCGCGGTCGGGCGCGGCGCCGAGCTTGGCGACGTTGCGGCGGTATTCGAAGAGGCTCGCGCGATCGACATTGCCCACCAGGTCATCCTTCGAGATCTGCAGCGCCGAGTAGTCGCGCCACGTGTTCGGGTAGCCGACGCCCACGCGCAACGTGGCGATCTTTTCCTGCGCGCGCGCCTTCGTCTTCGCCGACATCCACTTCAGCGCCGCGATGCGTTTGCCGAACGCCTTCACGATGTCGTCGACCATCGCCTGCGCCTTCGCCTTCGACTCGGGCGGGAAGTACTTTTCTGCGTAGAGCTTGCCGACGGCTTCACCCAGCAGCCCGTTGACGAGGTCGGCGCCGCGCTTCCAGCGTTCGCGCAGCTGGGGGACTCCATTGAGGGCCTTGCTGTAGAAAGAGAAGCTCTGGTCGACGAAGGCCTTCGGAAGAAACGCGGACATGTCGTCGATGGTGTGAAAGGCGAGCCAGAGCTTCCAGACGTCCAGCGGCTCGTTGCCCACCAGCGCCGCGAGGCCGGCGATGGGCTTCGGGTGCCAGAGCGTGAACTGTTTTTCCCCGGCGAGTCCGGCGGCGTCGAAGAAGGCGCCCCACTCGAGGCCGGGCGCATTCTTGAGGAACTCGTCTTTCTGCCAGACGGCGGTGCCGTGAACGTCTTCGGATTCGGTGCGCGTGGCGTGAACGGTGGCGATCTTCCTTTCGAGCGCGAAGATTTTTGCGGCCTTCGCGGCGGGGTCGGCGATGCCGGCGAGCTTCAGCGTCGCGGCGATGTGCGCCTCGTACTTCGTGCGGAGCTCGGCCATGTGCGGCGATTCGGCGAGGTAGTACTCGCGGTCGGGCATCCCGAGGCCGCCCTGCAGAAAGTAGGCGCGGTTGTGCGCGGGGTCTTCCAGCGCCTGCGCGACGAAGAGGCCGAGCAGGTGCGAAGTTCCGAAGCTGGTCGCGTTCAGCGGGTCGACGTCGGCGCGCAGCTGCAGGCCGAACGCTTTGGCCAGGGCCTTCTTGTCGGCGATGGCGTTGACGGCATCGAGCTTCGGCTTCAAAGGTTTGAGTCCCAACGATTCGACGCGGGCCTCGTCCATGAAGCTCGCGTAGAGGTCGGCGACCTTCGGGTCGGGGCTGGCCTTGATGAGCTCGACGGTGCGGGTGCGGGCCTCTTCGCTCAAGATCGAGCCGACGCCGTAGCTGCCACGGTCGTCGGGAATCGGCGTGTTCTTGAGCCAGGTGCCATTGGCGTACTTGTAGAAGTCGTCACCCGGCACGACCGCCTTGTCCATGCTGGCGAGGTCGATTCCCGGTGCGGCGGCGAGCAGCGTCAAGATTGGGAGGAGCACGACCCGCTTGAAACCACGAACCGGAAAAGAAGTCAGCGGCCGGACATCGCCTCTTCGGGGATGCCGCCGTCGAGCACCACCTTCCGCTTGAGCACGTCATCCGAAGGCGCGCGGCGCGCGAGCACCAACGCGCGCTCACATTCCGCCCAGACGATGGGGCCGAGCAGCTGCCAGTGCGATGGCGCGACGACGGTGAGCTCGAGCAGGCCGATGGAGTACTCGATGTTCGACGGCAGGGCGGAACGCAGCGTCTGCTTCAGCGGCGGCGAGACCTTCTGTTCCGACATCGGGCCGAAGAGCACGGCGAACGCATCGGAGTGAACGCGGACGACCTTCGCCTTCGGGCACGCGCGCTCGAGCGCCACGGCGGTGTCGCGCAGCACCTGGTCACCTGCTGGAAACCCGTGGTTCATGTTCACGACGGTGAGCTCGCGGATGTCGACGACGGCCGCGCCCAACACCCAGCCCGCGTGGTGGCTGTGCGTCGAGAGGTCGTATTCCTCTTTCAGCAAAGAGCCCTGCGTGAGGCCGAGCGCGTGAAAGGCACCGCTGATCGCGTCACGGCCCCCGCGCCGGTGCTCTTCGGCGTCGATCATCGCGGTCACGGCCTCCGCGGGATTCTGCACGCGGGGAAAGAGTGCGCGGACGCGGGCGTCGTCGTTCATGGGGGCAGGTCCGCTTACTCGACGGTGACGCTCTTCGCGAGGTTGCGAGGCTGGTCGACGTCATTCCCGCGCAAGTCGGCCACGTGATACGCGAGCAGCTGCAGCGGCACGGTTGCGACGACCGGAGCCAGCAGCGCCGTCGACGCGGGAATCGTAATCACGTGGGCCGCCAGTGACTTCACGTGCTCGTCCCCTTCTTCCACCACCGCAATCACCTGCCCGCCGCGCGCGCGGACTTCCTCGATGTTGCCGACGATCTTCTCGTACGACACCCGCGGCTCACGGGGCGCGACGAACACCACGGGCAGCTTCTCGTCGATCAGCGCGATTGGCCCGTGCTTCATCTCGCCGCCTGCGTACCCTTCGGCGTGGATGTACGAAATTTCTTTCAGCTTCAGCGCGCCTTCGAGCGCGACGGGGTGCATCGGGCCGCGGCCGAGGAACAAGAAGTCCTGCGCCTGCTGGTAGATGCGGGCGACCTTCTTCACCGCTTCTTCCGTGCGCAGACACGCTTCGACCAGCGCGGGCAGTTCGGTCAGCTGTGTCAGGTGTTCCTGCGCCTGCGCCACCGACAGCTTTCCATTCAGGCGGCCGAGCTTGAGGCCCAGCAGGTACAGCACCACGAGCTGCGTCGTGAACGCCTTCGTCGACGCGACCCCAATCTCAGGCCCCGCGTTGGTGAGCACCGTGAATTCCGCCTCGCGCGTCATCGCGCTGCCGATGACGTTGCAGATGGTCATCGACCGTGCGCCGCGGGCCTTCGCTTCCTTCAGCGCGGCCAGCGTGTCCAGCGTCTCACCCGACTGCGAAATGGCGATCGCGAGGTGGGTGCTCTCGACAATCGGGTCGCGGTAACGGAACTCGCTCGCGAGCTCGACTTCCACCGGGATGCGCGCGAGCGACTCGATCATCCACTTGCCCGCCATGCCCGAGTGGTAGCTGGTGCCGCAGGCGAGAATCGTAATCTTGGTGAGCCCGCGCACCTGGTCGGCGCTCAGATTCCAGCCCTCGAAGTGCACGTCGCCTTCGCTGCGAAGAATGCGGCCGCGCAAAGTGTCTGCGAGCGCGCGAGGCTGCTCGTGAATCTCTTTGTGCATGAAGTGCTTGTGGCCGCCCTTCTCGGCCATGCCCGGCGTCCAGTCGATCTTCTTCACCGGGCGGTCAATCGACTTTCCGGCCTTGTCGAACTGCGCGATGCCCTGGTCGGTGAGCACCGCGAGGTCACCGTCTTCCATGAAGACGACGTCGCGCGTGTAGTCGAGCAGCGCGGGAATGTCGGAAGCGACGAAGCTCTGGCCCTGCGACTTGCCGAGCACCATCGGCTGCGAGTCCTTGGTAGCGACGATGGTTCCGGGCTCTTTCTCGGCGACGACGACGAGCGCGTACGTGCCCTTCACCTTCGTAATCGCAGTGCGAACGGCGTCGGCGAGGCGCGACCCACCGTTCACCTGCGCAGCGATGAGGTGCGCGAACACTTCGGAGTCCGTCTCGGATGAGAAGACGTGGCCGGCTTTCTTCAGCTCGGCTTTGAGCGCGAGGTGGTTCTCGATGATGCCGTTGTGAACGACGGAGACGCCGCCGAACGAGTGCGGGTGCGCGTTCTCGTCGCTGGGCCGGCCGTGCGTCGCCCAGCGCGTGTGGCCGATGCCCGTGGTGCCTTCGAGAGGCTCGGTCTTCACCTTGCCTTCGAGGTTGCGAAGCTTGCCGTTCGCGCGGAGCACCTGAATCTTGCCGTTCGAGTCGATGATGGCCAGGCCCGCCGAATCGTAGCCGCGGTACTCGAGGCGCTTGAGCCCCGCGACGAGGATGGGGGCCGACTGCTTGTCACCGACGTAGCCAACGATTCCGCACATGGTCTTTCTCCTTCGTCCCTCAACGGAACGCCGCTGCTACTTCTTCATACCGTCGAGCAACTTCTTCCGGCGCAGGGTCCAGCCTTCTTTCAGCGTTTGCGGCGAACGCGACAGGGCCAGCGACCCTGCCGGCACGTCGTCCGTCACCGTGGTGCCCGCCGCAACGAACACGTCGTTGCCGAGCGTGACCGGAGCGACCAGCTGCGAATCGGTGCCCACGAACACGCGATCACCAATCGTCGTGAGGTGTTTGTGCACGCCGTCGTAGTTGCAGGTGATGACGCCCGCGCCGATGTTGGTGCCTTCGCCGATGACTGCATCGCCCAGGTACGCGAGGTGATTCGCCTTGCTGCCCTTTCCAATCTTCGCCTTCTTCGTCTCGACGAAGTTCCCGACGTGAACGCCTTCGGCGAGCTCGGTGCCGGGGCGCAGGCGAGAGAACGGGCCGACGACGGACTTGCTGCCGACGTGCGCTTCTTCGAGCACCGAGTACGGCTTGAGCTCGACGCCGTCGCCGACGATGGAACGGGTGATGACGCAGCCCTGGCCGATGCGAACGTTGCTGCCGATTTGCGTGCCGTCGGCCAACGTGACGTTGGGGCCGAGCGTGGAGTCTTCGCCGATGGTGACGTTCTCGTCGATGAACGTGGTCTCGGGCGAGACCATCGAGACGCCGGCGGCGAGGTGCGCGTGGTTGATGCGGGCTTGAAGCGCTTTGCCGAGGGCGGCCAGCTGGGCGCGGTCGTTCACTCCGGCGATTTCGTCGGGGTGCGCTTCGACGACGGCGACGTCGGACGCGGCGGCGACGATGTCGGTGAGGTACAGCTCGCCCTGCGCGTTCTTCGGCGTCAGTGACTTCACCGCTTCGAAGAGGAAGCCTGCGTCGGCGAGGTAGATGCCGGCGTTGACCTCGTCGATTTGGCGCTGCGCTTCCGATGCGTCCTTGTGCTCGACAATCTGCTTCGCGCGCCCGTTCTCGCGAACGATGCGGCCGTAGCCGGTCGCATCTTTCGGCTTGAAGCTCAACAGCGCCAGGGGGCCGGGCGTCGCACGGTACGCGTCGATGAGCTTTTGCAGAGTCTGCGAGGTGATGAGGGGCACGTCTCCAGAGAGAATCAGCACCGCCCCGCGAAATTCCTTCAGGGCCGGGCCGGCGCAGGCGACCGCATGTCCGGTGCCGTTCTGCGGATTCTGCAGCGCGAACGACAACGTGCGGGTCGAGAATTCCTGCGAGAGCACCTGCTTCACCTCGTCCGACTGGTGCCCGACGACGACCACCACATTCGAGGCGCCGACGTCGAACGCGCGGGTAATCGGGTAGTAGCCCATGGGCCGCCCCAGAATCGGGTGCAGCACCTTCGGGCGGTTGCCCTTCATGCGCGTGCCCTTGCCGGCACACAGCACCACCGCAGCAAGAGACGAGAAGTTCATGGACGGGGGCGGTTTGCCCCGCGCATCCATCGAAAGTCAAACGCCAGCTCAGTTGCGAACGACAGGCGCCTGCGCGGTGACGGCGACGAGCATGCCGCTGCTCTGGGCGGTGACCGAGAACGACGGCTTGAGGAACATCGTGACGACGGGCGGCGGCTTGGGGTTGTTGGCGTGCGGACTCACGAGGCCTCTGCGGTAGCGAGCTGCGGCGTCCGGCGCGCCACGTACTCGAGAATGGTTTGCCGGTCGCCCGGCGAGAGATCGACGAAACGCACGCCCATGCCCGCTTGCGCGAACAGGCCTCCTTTGACGGTGCGCACGACTTTGCCGAGCACGGTGAAGGCGCGCTTGAGGCCGGGCAGCGTGACGCGAACGGTGACCATTGCTCCTTCGGCGAGCACGGCGCGGGTGCGCAGAAAGATGCCGCCTGCTGAAATTTCGGTGCCTTCGGCGTGCGTCGGCTGGTCCCATTCGAAGAACTTCACCGTCCCGCTCATCGGGGCCCGGGGAAACGCACGAAGCTCATTGCCGCCAGTCATTCGTTTCGTCGTTCAGCAAACTTCAAGCCAGACCTTCTGTTGCTGAGATGCGTCCGCATTCCCCGTGTTTCAAGCCGCTTGCGCTTGTCCGCCTGTCGGCCATCGTGAGGGCAACCCTGCCATTGTCGTCGCAGTTGCTACGTTCGCGGCAAACACCCCTCACCAGGTCTGCGATGCGCAAGTTTTGTGTCGTTACATTCGCCTTCTTCGCCGCGACTGCTTCCGCCGACCGCGGCTACACGAAAGGAGCCGTCGCTTCCGCCCACCCCACCGCCTCTGCCGCGGGGGCCTTGATGCTGCAGAAAGGCGGCAACGCGGTCGACGCGGTGGTGGCCGCGGCCTTTACGGTCGCGGTGGTCGAGCCATTTCATTCAGGCCTCGGCGGTGGCGGCTTCGCGGTGACGTGGAACGCGAAAGA
>JAYUXE010001242.1:0-6539 GCA_043753165.1 Archangiaceae bacterium
TGGTCGGGCACGTACTTGATGGTGAAGTGCGCGAAGTCCGGCTGGCCGGTGAGCGGGCAGACGCAGGTGAATTCGGGGCAATCGAACGCAATCTCGTAGTCGCGGTCGGCGGCGGGGTTGGGAAACGAGTCGAGCTGCTTGGTAGGTTTGGTTGTCATGCTAGGACCCAAGTTGTGAGCGACATTCGACGGCAGGGCAAGCGCATCTCGCTTTCCGTCAGATTCAGCGGGGGCGGTGCCGCGACCAACCTCGACGGCCGCGTCACCGACCTTTCGCAGGTGGGCCTCTTTCTCGCCACCAAACATTTCATTCCGCTGGGCAAGCAGGTGCACCTCGAGTTCGACCTGCCGACGGGACACGTCGAGGCGATGGGCGAGGTGCGGTGGATTGCCCGCGGGGCCAACGTGGCTGAACAGGGCCTGGGCATTCGGTTTCTGCGGCTCTCTTCCGAAGCGGCCCAGGCCATCGACCTGGCGATCGACGCGGCTTGACCGGCATGGGCGCGCTCGAGCTCATCTACGGCGACGACTCGGTGCCCGTGCCTTTTCCGGGCAAGCGCTTTTCCATCGGCTCGGACGCGAAATGCGACGTGCAGCTGCCCAGCGTGGGCGAAGTGAAGCCGCGGCACGCCGAAGTCGCGCAAGGCAAGGACGGCGGCTGGTGGGTGCGCGACGTCTCGGGCATGGGCGGCTTGAAAGTGAACGGGGTGAAGCGCGAGAAGTCGCGGCTGAAGCCGGGCACGGTGCTGCTGCTGGGCAAGACGACGATTCACGTGCGCGAGGCGGGCTCGCCTGCAGACCCGTCGCTCGCTCCGACTGTTTTTCACCGGGTCGAGACGCGAAAGCCGGTGCCGGAAGCGCCGAAGCCGCTCGAGCCGGGCGACGTCATCGACAACCGCTACAAAATCGTCGCGCGCATCGCCGCGGGCGGCATGGGCGAGGTCTACCGGGCGCAGCACATCATCCTGGGCAAGGCGTTCGCCGTGAAGGTGATGCACCCCGAGCTCTCGGAAGTGACCGAGTTCATCGGCCGCTTCAAGCGCGAGGCCATCGCCGCGAGCCGCATCGGCCAGCAGAACATCGTCGACATCTCAGACTTCGGCCGCACGCCCGACGGCAGCCTCTACTCGGTGATGGAGTTCCTCGACGGCCGCACGCTGGCAAGCCACCTCGGCGACGGCCCCTTCGGCTTCCCGCGCATCATCCACATCGGCTCGCAAATCGCGCAGGCCCTGTTCGCGGCGCACAAAGAGGAAATCGTCCACCGCGACCTGAAGCCCGAGAACGTGATGCTGCTGCAGCTGCCCGGGCAGCCCGACTTCGTGAAGGTGCTCGACTTCGGAGCGGCCAAAGTTTCCACCCCGACTCCCGGTGGCCCGCTGACTGCGATGGGCATGGTCGTCGGTACGCCCGAGTACATGTCGCCCGAACAGGCGGCCGGCCTGTCGGTCGACCTGCGTTCCGACATCTACGCGCTGGGCCTCATCTTCTACGAGATGGTCACCGGGCACCCTGCGTTCGGCGGCGAGACGCCCTCGGTGGTGATGGTGAAGCAGATGACCGCCGAGCCTGACCCGCTGCCGGCGAACACGCCCAGGCAGATCAGCCGGCTCGTCGTGCAGATGATGAAGAAGAAGCCGGCCGATCGCCCGCAGACGATGGGCGAGGTCATCGATCAGCTGACGCGCCGCATGACGGCCTGACGTTCAGTGCAGCCAGGCGTAGATGAGCCCGGCCCACGCGATTCCGATTCCCCCGAACGCCAGCACCATCGCCACCTGCAGCCGCCGGTGGTTCGGGTTGACGAGCCTGCGTTCGAGCGCCAGCGATTCCAGCTGGCTCCTCAACCGCTGCTGCTCGGTGCGTGAGATGGCCAGGTCGCGTTCGAGCGCCGACTGACGGTTCGCCCAGCTCTCGCGCACCGTGTCCCCCTGCTCGAGCCGGGCGTGCATCGTGGCGGCGCTTTCTTCGAGCTCGGCGATGCGGCCTTCCAGGGCCTCGGTGCTCTGCGCCTCGAGCTCGTCGAGGCGGTCGCGCGAAGCCTTGAGCTCGGCCTGTGTCGCCTCGAGCAAATCTCGCAGCTCGCGATCCGCCATCCCCCACTTCTACCTGACCCCTAAAGCGTCTGCAGGTACGCGACGAGGTCGTCGACTTCGGTCTTGGTGAGGTCGCTCGTCTTGCCGTGCTTGTCGCCGTCGTTCTTCACCACGCGCTCGCCCAGGGTGACGACCGAGCCGTCGTGCAGGTACGGGCCGCTGCGGGCGAGGCCGCGAAGTGAGGGGACGTTGAGGCCCTGCGAGACGACGAGGCCGTTGTCGCGCTTTGCCAGCGTGCCGACCGCGGCGTTCGTGTTGTTGGTCAGCCACTGGCCCGAGTGGCAGGCGTTGCACTGCGCCTTCGCGAACACCTGGCGGCCGTGCGACTGCTGCGCGGTGAGCTCTGCCTTGAGGTACGGATTTTCGGGGGCCGGCAGCGCTTCCATGTAGTGCGTCAGCGCGGTCGCCGAGACCGTGTCGAGGCCGCGGCCGCCCATGCGCGAGACGACGGTGTGGTTCAAGAAGGCGGCCATCTGGGGGAACTCGCCGCTCCAGTGAAACGGAGCGGTGTCCGCCATGCCACGCCCGGCGAGCGTCGGCGTCTGGCGCGGGCCATCGGGGAAGCTCCAGACGTGGCCATCGTCGCGGCCTTCGAGGTGGCAGCTCGAGCACGCCACGGAAGCGGTGAGGCCCGACACGCGGCGGTCGTTTGCGTCGTAGAACAGGCGGCGGCCCTGCGCGTCGGCGGGCGACAGCACCTCGCCACCCACCGTCGCGACCACGCCCTGCGTCTGGATGCCCTTCACGCCCGGCTCGAAGGTGATGCGGCGAACGCTGTGGTCGAACTGGCTGTAGACGTAGACGGTCTTGTTGTCGCCCATCACCACGATGCCGTCGCTGCCGGGGCCGACGTCGGCGGTCGAGTGAACCGAGGGAATTTCCTTTTCGGCGCAGAAGTAGCTGGCGCAGTTTTCGGCGACCACCGCTTCACGGCTCTGCGCGCTGATCAACGCCACCGAGCTCGTCTCGCGGTTCACGACGTACAGCCATTCACCCGTCACGTCGGTGACCGCGACCGTCGGGCCCTGCAGCACCGGGTCCTTCTTGTCGCCGCCCGGACCCCTGGTCGAGAAGGTCGACGCCGAGCCGCTGGTCGCGAAGCTGGTCTGTGGAAACGCGGTGCCGAGGTCCGGCAGGGTCTGGCTCGCGACGTCGTCAATCTGCGGCACGAGGCCAGCGCCCGAGACGTCGAGGGTGAAGACCGCGGTGGTCGACACCGAGCCGGCCGCGCGCGGACCCTGCGCCTGGTAGTACGGGAAGGTCGGCGACGGCGGCAGCGCGATGACGCTCTCGCGCGAAAGCATGCCCGTCACGAACACGCGGTTCCCATCGGGGGTCGCGACGACTTCGCTGGCCGCGCGGGGGTGGAAGCGGGTCGAGGCCGGGCCGCCGGTCGTGTCCGTCAGGGCCCCGCGATTCGCGGCGGCGTACAGCGTGGTCTGGTTGTTGTTCGCGAGCGCGCCTTTCACGAGGTCGACCTGCACGACTTCGCCCTGGCGGTAGAGCGAGATGACGGCGCGCTGATCACTGAGCAGCGCAATGCCGCGGGGCTCGTCGCCGACGCTCAAGGTCCACTTCGCGGTCAGCGAGGCGGTGTCGAACGCGGTCAGCGTCCCGAACTCGGAAGCGGTCGATGACGTGGCGCACACCACGTACAGCGAACGCCCGTCGGCACTCACCACCATGCCGACGGGGTCCACGTCCGTCGCGAGCTCAGCCACCACCGACCAATCCCCCCGGCGGATGACGCTCACGCTGCGGCTTCCGCGGTTCGCGACGTAGATGGTCTCATCGGCGCCGACCACCACGCGCCACGGCGCCGTGCCCACCTTTACCTCGGCGAGCTTCTTGTTGTTCTGCTTCACGTCGATGACGCCGAGGATGCCGTTGTCGGTGTCGGCCACGTAGAGCAGCGCGTCATCCTTCGAAGCGGCAATCGACCCGGACGACCGGGGGCCCGCCGACTTCGCCGCGTTGCTGCACGCGGTCAGGACGCAAACCACGGCAACCAGAAGGGTCGTTTTCATGGCTGCCCGCTTGTGCAGCTTGCGGGCCCGGAGGCCTTCAGAGGGAACAGCGGCCGGCCGGCTGCGCAGGGATCTGCACACTGCGCAGCAGCGCGCTCACACCGCGCGGGGAACCAGCCGACTGGACAGCTCGGGGGGCTCCGTGGCGACTTCTTCCTTCGGACCCAGCGCCGTCACCGCGTCGGTCACTTCGACCACCGAGGCATACACCTGGTCGGCGCCGGCGGCCTTGAAGCGCGCGGCGGCCCTTTCGGCCTCGGCGGCCGTCTGGTCGGGGCGCAACGCGATGACCTGAATCCCCGGGAAGCGTTCCTTCAGCGTCCGGCAAAGCTCGCGGGCAGGGGTGGCTCCACGCGGAGGCAGCGCCGCGAGGACGATGGCCGTCGGCCGGCGCGTCCCCAGCGCATCGAGGTTGAACGTCAGGTGCGAGAACACCTCGAACCCGCCCGCTTCCTTCGGCAGGGCGGCGCCGATCATCTGCAACATCAGCTCGCTTTCCTTGCCCGTCGCGATGCCGATGACCTTCGCGCGGCCCGGGGCCGGCTGTTCGCGGCGCAGGTGCAGGGCGTGCTCGCGCATCGCGTCGGTGAGGAACGCGAGGTCTTCTTCGTCGATTTGGACGCGTTCGCGCTCGCGGGTCGCCAACAGCAGCGCAGGAATCATCACCTGGTCCATCACGCCGACGGCGTGGTGCGCGGGCAGCATGCGTTGAAGGTTCTCGTTGGCTTCCTCTTCATCGCGCGCCAGCAGCCGCTGGTAGTACGCGACCTCGGGCCCCAGCACTTCTTCGTCACCCAGCAGCACCGACAGGAACTTCAGCGACGGGTGGTGCCGGCCGAGCACTGCCAACGACACCGTCAGCGGGGTCGAGAGCACGAGGCCAATCGGCCCCCAGAGCCAGACCCAGAACAACGTCGAGACGAGCAGTGCGATCGCGGTGACGCCCGTGCGGTGCCCAATCACGATCGGCTCGACCAGGTAGGCGGTCAGCAGGTCGAGCAGCACGAAGAGGCCGAGCGTCATCAGCACCGGCCACCACGACGGAAACAGCGCAAAGGCGAGCGCGGAAGGCATCAACGCGGCGGCCAGCGAGCCAAGGTAGGGGACGAAGCGCAGGACGGCTGCGAAGGCGCCCCACAGCACGGGGTAGGGCACACCGATGAAATAGAGGCCAACCGCCACCAGCGCGCCGAGCGCCGCATTCACCGCCAGCTGCGCCACGAGGTACCGGCTGATGCGGTGATCGCCCTCGTCCATCGTGCGCGTCGTCAGCGTCACGTTGCGGGGGCCCGCGAGGCGGATGACGCGGTTTCTCAAGTCTTCGCGGTGGCTCAAGAAGAACAGCGTGAGCACGAACACGATGCCGACGCCCGCCAGCAGCGTCAGGTACGGCCCGATGCTTTCCTTCAGGCGCGCCGCAGGCGACGCAAGCGCCGGCACGGTGCGCACCGTTTCCATCTGGGGGCCAGCCTTGTCGAGGGCGCCCGTGACGCGGTCGAACGTCGCCTCGAGCTTGCTCAACGGGCCCGAGCTGACCTGAAGCGCCACCACCCGCTTCCGCATCGACTCGCTGTAGCCAGACACCTTGTCGGCCAGGTCGTCGATCTGCATCGCCAGCAGCACGACGAAACCCGTCGCCACCGACAGCGCGGTCAGCGTCACGATTGCCAGCGCCAGCTTCCGCGGCACACGCCAGCGAATCAGCGCCTTCAGGGGCTGGGTCAGCACGAAGGCCACGATGAACGCAATCGCGACCGGCACCACGACGTCGCGGGCGACCGAGAGAAAGAAAATCAGCAGCGACGCGGTCGCGAGCTGGACGAGAAAGGTGAGGCCGCGAACCGGCTGTGGATCCATTTCCTCGCGTACAGCACGAGGTATGCCGACTTTTCAACCGGGCACTGGGCTGATCAGCCCATCTCGAAACTGTGTGGCATTTTGGCCCTTGAGACGCAAAAGCGTTATGTCGCCCGCCATGCGACGAGCCCTGATGGTGGTGTTGGTTTCTGCGTGCGGTGCAAGCCCGTCTTCCAACCCGTCGGCGTTCTGCGCCGAGCTGGCGACCCGGGTCTGCGACCAGCAGATCAGCTGCGACAAGCTGGCGTCGTCTCACCGCCGCGACTGCATCGAGACCGTCCGCACCAACCTCTGCGGCGTGCGGACCAACGAAGCGAACCGGGGGCTGTTCAAGCTCAACCCCAAGCTGACGACCCGGTGTCTCGCCGACCTGAAGTCGAAGGGCTGCACCCGCGACAACGCGTACGTCACCAGTGCGTGTTTCGCCGCCATCGAGCCGGCCGCCGCGACGGGCGAGAAGTGCGAGTCCGACCAGCACTGCCGCAACGCCTCCGACCGCTGCATCGGCGTGGGCTGCGACCGCACCTGCCAGACCGCGGGCGCGGCGGGCCAACCCTGCC
>JAYUXE010001243.1:0-2765 GCA_043753165.1 Archangiaceae bacterium
CCGCACGGCAGCCCCAACCTTCTTTCTCTCATTCCGCTGCAGGGCCGGCCGCTTCTTCCCAACACGCGTTACGCGGCCGGCGTGCTGCGCACCCTGAAGGACTCGACGGGCAAGCCGCTGGGCGTGTCGATCAACCAGGCGAAGCTCAACGCGCGCGTCGCGCCCGAAGGCATGAACGCGAAGACGCTCGACCGTTATGTCGACGCGCTCACCCAGCTCGCCAAACAGGGCGTCGGTGAGCTCTCGGGCGTCGCGGTGTTCACCACCGATGATCCAACCGCCGCGTTCCGCGTGGTGAAGGCCGACGCGCTGTCGAAGCCGTTGCCGGTGCCCGGCGCCTTCACGCTCACTGACACGTTTCCCGACTTCTGCGTCTTCTCGACCACGCTGAAGTTTCCCGTCTACCAGGCAGGCGAACCGCCGTACTCGACCACGGGCGGCCGCTGGATCTTCAACCGCGAAGGAACCCCGTTGGTTCAGAAGACCGAGACCTCGCGCCTCGTCGTCACCGTGCCACGCAAACAGATTCCCGCCGCGGGCCTGCCCACCACCGTGTTCCTGCGCACCGGCGGCGGAGGCGATCGCCCGCTGGTCGACCGCGGACAACATGCGACCTACCAGGGGCCCGCCATCACCCCTGGCTCGGGTCCGGCGATGCAGTTCGCGCGTGCAGGCTTCGCGGGCGTCATGGCCGATGGTCCCCACGGCGGCCCCCGCAATGTCACTGGCGGCGACGAGCAGCTGCTGATGTTCAACTTCCTCAACGCCGGAGCGCTGCGCGACAACGTCCGCCAGTCCGCGCTCGAAATCGTGATTCTGGCGCACGTGCTGAAGACGCTGACCTTCGATGCGACCGCGTGCCCCGAGGCGCGCACGGCGGCCGGCACTGCCACCGTCTCGTTCGATACGACGAAGCTCGCAATGATGGGGCACTCGATGGGAGCGACCATCGCTCCGCTCGTCATGGCCAACGAGCCGATGTTCCACGCCGCAATCCTCAGCGGCAGCGGCGCCAGCTGGATTGAGAACGTCATCTACAAAAACAAACCGCTCGCGGTGCTGCCCGTCGCAGAGACTTTGATTGGGTACACCGACCGCCACCTCGTCGCGGAAGATCCAGTGCTCTCGCTGGTGCAGTGGGCCGCTGAGCCCGCGGACTCTGCGGTGTATGCGCGCGGTGCGACGCAGCACGTGCTGATGTTTCAAGGCCTCGTCGACAACTACATTCTTCCGCGCATCGCCAACGTGATGAGCCTCTCGCTTCGGCTCGACCTCGCGGGCGAGACGTTCGACAGCGTGAACCAGACGAAGTTGCCCGAGCAGACCCCGCTGGAATCGGTGCTTCAATTCTCGGGTCGTGCGCGCATTCCGCTGCCCGCCCGCGCGAACCTCGCCGACGGTCGCACGGGCGTCGTCGTGCAGCACCCTGAAGACGGCATCGAAGACGGTCACGAGGTCGCGTACCAGGTCGAAGCTGCGCGCCGCGAATACCGCTGCTTCCTCGAGAGCTTCGGCAAAGGGACTCCGCGCGTGCCGGCGCCCAGCGCGACAGACGCGTGCGAGTGAAGAAGTATGTCTGGCGGGTTTTCGGGGGCGTCGGGCTGTTCGTGGTGTTCGGGATTGTGTTCACGCTCGGCCAGGCGTGGGTTCCGTTCGGTGCGACGGCGAAAGGTGAACGGCGGGCGCGGATGGAAAAGTCGCCCCAGTGGCGGAGCGGCGCGTTCGAGAATCCCCAGCCGTTGATCAACGACACGTGGGGCTCGATCGCGAACATGTTCAAGGCGAGCCCGGACGTGTCGCCGAAGACGCCGGTGGCGGTGGTGCAGATGAAGCCGGACGTTCCGTCGCCCGGGTTGCGGGTGACGTGGCTCGGGCACTCGTCGACCGTCGTCGACATCGACGGGCATCGCGTGTTGACGGATCCGGTGTGGAGCCAGCGCGCGTCGCCGCTGTCGTGGGTCGGGCCGGGGCGGTGGTTCGAACCGCTGATTCCGCTGCAGCAGCTCGCGCCCGTCGACGTGGTGGTGATTTCTCACGACCACTACGACCACCTCGATCAGCCGACGATCACCGCGATGAAAGACTGGGACACGACGTTCGTCGTCCCGCTGGGCGTCGCGGCGCACCTCGTCTACTGGGCAATTCCCGAGGCGCGCATCGTCGAGCTCGACTGGTGGGAACGCACGAAGGTGCGCGACCTCGAGGTGGTGATGACGCCTGCGCGCCACGCCTCGGGTCGGACGGTGGTCGACATGAACGCGAAGCTCTGGGCCGGCTACGCGCTGCTCGGGCCGCAGCACCGCGTCTACTACTCGGGCGACACCGGTCTGTTTCCGGCGATGAAGCAGATCGGCGAGAAGCTCGGGCCGTTCGACCTCACGCTGATCGAAGTCGGCCAGTACAACCGCGCGTGGCCCGACTGGCACATCGGGCCCGAGCAGGCCGTGACCGCGCACCAGTGGGTGAAGGGCAAGGTGCTGCTGCCGGTTCATTGGGGCCTCTTTCCCCTCGCCGCGCACGGATGGACGGAACCCATCGAACGGGTGTTGGTCGCCGCCGCGGGCGCGGGTCAGACGCTCATCGCTCCACGGCCGGGGCAGGGCGTCGACCTCGCGTCTCCCGCGCCACTCGAGCGCTGGTGGCCCGATCTGCCGTGGACCCCTGCGGCTCAGGATCCCCTCGTGTCGTCCCAGCTCGAGTAGGCGCGCGTCACTGCGGCGCGCGTCACCCAATTCCGGAGCTCCGCGTTTCGTCGCCGGCCCGCG
>JAYUXE010001244.1:0-2761 GCA_043753165.1 Archangiaceae bacterium
TCGATCGACGTCGCGCAGCTGGCCGTCATCGAAGGCGAGGCGCGCGTCGACTACTTGAAGGCGCGGCAGAAGGTGAACGTGAAGGAAGAGGACCTCGCGAAGATTTTCCTGACGTGCTCGTACACCCGCTTCGAGCAGTCGCGGCTGACGGCGGCGCGGAAGGCGAAGCTCGAGGGCAGCGAGGCCCTGGATCCGGTGGACTTCGAGAATGACGTGAAGCTGTGTGACGGGAAGTACGCCAGCGAGAAAGAGCTGATGAAGGAACAGGAAGGCGAAGCGAGCACGCTGCGCGCGAGCTGGGATTCGTCGAAAGAGAAGCTGGCGAAGAAGACCTTCGACGCACGCGCAAGTCCGTACGTGGAGTGACCATGGCCCGCCCCTTCTCATTGCTCGGTGCGCTGGTGATGTTGATGGGCGCCGCACCGCCGCCAACTGTGCCGCCTCCGCCCGACCAGAAGGCCGCGCTCGATCGGCAGGTGCAGGTCGAGTCGGCGAACCTGCAGCAGGCGCCTGATGACACCGAGGCACTGTACCGGTTGGGGCTTGCGTACCTGTCGCTGGGTGAGCCGAAGAAGGCGTTGAAGCCGCTGGAGACGCTGGTCAGCAAGGACCCTGATTCGCTTGACGGAAAGCTGCTGCTGGCGCGCGCGTTCCGGTTGTCGAACGAATCGACGAAGGCCAAAGAGCTGCTGGATGCGGCGATTGTGTCGCTGCCCGATGAGGTTTCGCTTCGGGCTGAACGTGGGTTGCTGGCGCGGCAGCAGGACGACCTGGTGGCGGCGGTCGAGCACTACCAGAAGGCCGTCGCACTGGCGCCGCAAGACGCGGGGCTGTTGTTCAATCTGGGCGAAGCGCTGCAGCGCAAGCGCAACGGCGACGAGGCGATCGCGGCGTACCGGCAGGTGCTGAAGCTGAAGCCCGAGCTGACTGCGGCAAAGGTGAACCTCGCGAAGGCGCTGGCCGACAAGGGCCAGTTCGCCGAGGCCAAAGAGCTGCTGACGTCGGTGAGCAAGGACACGCTGGAAGACGCCGAGGCCCACTACAACCTGGGCGTGTTGTTGATGCGTGAGAACAACGTGACGGGCGCGGTCGCCGAGTACGAACGGGCGCTCGCGATCAACCCGAAGCACGCCCAGGCGCTGAACAACCTGGGGGTCGCGCTGGACGCACGGGCAGACCACAAGAAGGCGCTGGAAGCGTTCAAGCGCGCGACGGCGGCGGACCCGACGTACTCCGAAGCGTTCTTCAACCTCGGGTTGAGCTACTTCAACGTCAACGAAGGCGGCAAGGCGACGAAGGCGTTCGAGCAGGCGTTGAAGCTCGAGCCGACCGCGAGTGGGCCGTACGTTCAGCTGGGCACGCTGTACCTGCAGCAGGGCAAGCGTGACCGCGCGGTGGAAGCGTTCAAGAAGGCGATCGCCTCGGCCGAAGAAGCCGAGAAGAAGGGCTCGAAGTTCGCGCTGGTGCGGAAGAGCAACGACGCACGGCGCACGACGGATGCGTACCGGGGCCTGGCGCTCGCGTACCTTTCGCAGGGAAAGGCGGAAGAGGCGATCAACACGCTCAAGACCGCGGTCGACCGGATGCCGGACGATGCGTCGGCGCACGAGGCGCTGGCCGAGGCGTACCTGGCGTCGGGCAACGGTGAAGGCGCGGTGGAGCAGTTCAAGATTCGTCTGAAGCTCGAGCCGACCAACGAAGCGAAGATGGATCTGGCGCGGGCGTACGTGAAGAAGCGGGTCGCGAAGGAAGCCGAGCCGCTGTACCGCGACGTGCTGAAGGCCGAGCCCGCGAACGCGGAAGCGCAGCGCGGGCTGGTCGACTTGTATCTGTCGATGGGCCGGCTGGGTGAGGCCGAGAAGATGCTGGAAGAACGGATTCGCGCGAACCCGGACGACTCGGCGATGCAGGCGCGGTACGGCGTGCTCAACTCGCGAATCGGGCGGCCGGACAAGGCGCTGCCGGCGCTGGAGGCTGCGGTTGAGAAGGACCCGACGAACTTCGAAGCGCGGGCCGAGTACGGATTCTTGCTGTACCGCGGTGGCGATGCGGACAAAGCGATGCGCGTGTTGAATGACGTGCTGTCGGCCGAGCCGCGGCAAGCGCTCGCGATTTACTACCGGGGCGTCGTGCTGTTCTTCAAAGGCGAGGCGAAAGGCGCGGAAGAGAGCTTCAAGAACGCGACGATTCTCGACCCGACGCTGTCGACCGCGTTCTTCTCGCTCGGCGAGCTCTACGAGAAGCAGGGCAAGAAGGATGAGGCGCGCAAGGCGTACGACGCGGCGGCGAAGCTCGACCACCGCGAAGCCGCCGCGGCGCTGGCGAAGCTGAAGTAAGGCGACGGCTGCACCGCGCATCCGTCGGTCGACTGCGAACCACACGGCGCAGCGCGTCAGTCACGCGCCAAAGCATCGACGCAGCGCAGCAAAAGCTTCGATCGAATTCGATCGAAGGCTTCGACGCACCGCGGCAGTACCAGCGCATCGCCTGACCCACCGCGTCACAGAACCTTCGATCGAATTCGATCGAAGGCTGAAAGGACTGAGCTGGCGGGCGGTTGCGGCTCAGCGGGACCTGGTGCGTTGACGCATCGCGGCGCAGAACTGCGCCACTCGCTGGCTTGGCTTCGTGGAGCTGCGACGCCGGCAACCGTCGTGGGCGCGACGCACCGCGTCGAATGGATTCGGGCACGTCGCCGGGCCAGCGACGAGGCGGCCGTGCAGCACTGTCAGGACGGCGTTGGCGCGGCGCTCCGCCGAGC
>JAYUXE010001245.1:0-6526 GCA_043753165.1 Archangiaceae bacterium
TACCCCAACGTCGGCCTGACCACCGCGAGCGTGTTCGACTACTCGACCCTGGGCGCCAGCTACGGCTTGTCGCTGGGCATCACGCGCAGCGGCGTCGAGCCGAGCTTCCCCGTCTTCCTCTCGAGCAACTTCGCGCAGGAC
The DNA here is from genome assembly GCA_043753165.1 of Archangiaceae bacterium. GTDB lineage: Bacteria > Myxococcota > Myxococcia > Myxococcales > Myxococcaceae > JAGSPQ01. The sequence goes on from JAYUXE010001245.1 coordinate 142, forward strand.
ACGGTGAACTACCCTTTCACCAACGGCGCGCAGGTCTATTCAATCGACTCGGCCACCGGGCAAATCATCTGGCACTGGCTGCAGCCGTACGCCATCACCGGCAACATCCCCGGCAACCCGGTGCCGCAGCCCGTCACGCTGCTGCCCGACCGCTTCGGTTCGCTGAGCCTCGTCTACGCAAACGACCTCGAAGGCAACACGTGGGAATTGCCGGCCAAGACGGGCATCAACCAGTGGACGGGGGCCGGCGTTTCTTCCACCGGCGCCATCTTCACCACTGGCACCCCGTCTGAGCCGTTGACAGCCCCCATCACGGTCGCGCGCATGCCTGACATTCCGGCGGTGAGCACGGCGGTGCTCAAGCCGTGGAAGCAGAACCTGATCGCGCTCACGGGCACCAACAACGCCGCGGAAGGGTACGTGAATCCCGACGGGCAGTTCCACGTGATGAACATCGACCCGAGCAAACGCCCTTCGACGGGCATCGCTCCGGCCGACACCAACATGGTGCTCACGCCCTTCCCGCTGACGTTCACCGCGCGCCGCGTCGCCGGCCCCATCTCGGTCGTCGGACAGTTCGCGTACGTGTCCACCACCAGCAAGGCCATCAGTGACCCGCTGTTGATCGACGCCCTCGCGCTGGGCGGCGTCTACCCGGTCGACCTCGGGGCAATCGACATCTCGACCGCCACCGGCAGCCTTCCGTTCTTCAGCACCCAGGGCACGTATGGCGGCGTGGTCGCGATGAACGAGCCGGGCGTTGGGGTTCACGTCATCGGCTCGCAGGTGACGCAGCAGTCGCACACGGTCATCACGGCCCCGGACTCGCAGCCGAACCCGACGCTTCGGGTCAACGGGCCGACGAACAACGTGCTCTACAAGTTGACGGGCTGGATTCGTCGCGTATTGGATTGAACATGCGCCGCTCTTCTGGCTTCACGTTGATCGAAGTGATGATTGCCCTGGTGGTGCTCGCCCTGGGCATCGTCGGGTCGTTGATTGCAGTGCTGGCAGCGGGGAAGGAACTGAAGGAAGGGCAGACCCGGCAGGTGCGCAGCCTGCTGGGTGACGCCAGCGCACGGCGCTTCATGCTCGCCAGCAAGATTCCCAACTCGACGTTTCTGACGCCGCCTCCCCCGGCGTTGACGGCGGCGTGCCCGACGCCGTGCTCGAACCTCGCCATCAGCGCAGCGCCGTGGGCGCTGGACACCACCCCCATCGTCGCGGGCGACCTGTCGACCGGGGCGTACTTTCGGGTGTTCAAGAATGGGGAAATCGAACGCATCGATGGGTCGACGAACCCGGCCGTCGTTGCAGGCACGCCCTGCAGCGCCGTGCCCCGCACCATTTATTGCCGCGAGCTGATGGTGACCCGGTCGCCTGCGCCCATCGTCACCGCCAGAAGCGTGTGGACGGCCGCGTGGCCTCCTCCTGCTTCACCCGCAGTGCCCGCGACCTCGAGCATCTACACAGTGTGGATTCGCATCGCGAAGGGTGGCGACACCCCGGCCGAGGCCATCTACTTCACGGACTCTTTCGTTCAATGACTCACAAGAATCGCCGCGGATTTTCTTTGATCGAGCTGATGGTCTCGGTCGTCATCATGGCCGTCGCCGTGGCTGCCACCGCATCGGTGGTGGTGACAATGATGTCGCTCACGCGCAACGCCGAGAACTACACCGACGACCTCGACGCCGCACGCCAGGGTGGCACCGCGCTGGGCCGCGTCGTCGAGTCCGCCGGGCTGATGACCCCAGGCGGACTGCGGGTGAACACGGGCAGTGGGCCGTTGCTCATCAACCCCATCTTTGGAATCGACGGCACGACGGGCGCCGGCTTCCGCGCGGGCGGCGGTCCTCCGGCCGTCACGGGCCCCGATGACCTCTGGGTCGTCACCCCGAACCGCAACTCGCTGCGCGAAGGCTGCGTCGACCCCGGAGCGGGCGTCGTCATCAGCCGCACCACGGCGGGTGGCGTGCTCACCGTGCAGTGCCCGACCATCATCACCAGCTTCGGAGCGGGTGACTTCCTCGTCGCCAGCAACTCCCGCACCGGCGCGCTGCTTTCGCCTCCGCTGGTCTTCAGCACCGCCGGGGCCAACGCGACCATCGGCTACGCCGAACAGGCCGTCGTCAATTTCTCGCCGGCGCCTCCGCCCGGTGAAGGCTTCACCCGCGGCGACTTCGTCTACGGCGTGACGTTGTTCCACTATTCCATCAAGCCGAGCCCCTTCCAGGCTGGCCGCCCTGCGCTCGTGCGCCACCGCGGCATGCTCGGCACCGAGCCCACCACCAACCGGCCTTTCGTCGAAGACCCGGCCTTCGGTGACGAAGTGGTGCAAGACCTCGTCGAAGACATGCAGGTGTCGTTCGGGATGCAGGCAATCAACACCGACGTCATCACCTACCAGACGTCGCTGGCGCCCGATTACAACCCGGCGCTAACGCTTCGCAGCGTACGCATCAACGTGGTGGCAGTGGGCCGCCTGCGCGACCTGGCGGTCGACGGTGACAAGGTCGTGCCGCTGCGTCCGCTGGTGGTCGAGAACCATTCGCCTCCCGGTGCTGCGCTGGGCGTGCCGGGCGACGGCTTCCGCCGCGTGCTCTACACGCAGCGGCTCGAGCTGCCGAACACCGCTCCGGAGAATCTATGAGCCTGCGTTCACGGAATCAGCGGGGCAGCGCGTTGATGACTGCGGTGATGCTCATCTCGGTGATGCTGGTCGTCACCGCAGGCGTCCTCTACTTCGCGAGCCAGCAACGCCTCCGCGCGATTCAGGGCAGCCGCGTGATGCCGCGCAACTACTGCGTCGAGACGGGCCTTCAGCTGGCGCGCACGTATTACGGCGCCAACTACACCAGCTGGAACGCGTACCTTTCGGCTCCGGCGCAGTACGACCCGGTGCCGTCGAGCTGCAACCTGACCCCTGCGGTGCCGACCAGCGCCGCGCTGCAGGTCGCCCGCCCCGAGCTCTTCGCCGACCTCGACGGCGACGGGCAGCTGGACGTGTACATCTACCTGCGTGACAACTTCGACGAGCATGCGCCCGCCGTGGCGAACTGCGGACGCGACAATGACCTGCAGGTGGTCGTCGGCGCGGTGTGCATCTCGCGCACGCTCGCTCCGCTTCGGGATGACGGCACCGTGAATCCCACCCGGCAGACCACCGAGGCGATGATGCAGTACTCGCCGCCCGGTGCCGAATACGCGCAGCGGTGCGCGTCGCTGGGTAACTGCAACGTCAACTGACGTTGAAGACGAACGACGCGGCGCGAACGGTGCTGTGGTGAGTAAGGCGATTCGATTTTTCGCAACGGCGGCAGACTTGCGTGCCGCCATCGAAGGTTTGCAGCAGCCACTTCGGTACTGGAAGTTCGGCCAGTTCGCCGACAGCGGCGCGGAGTGGTTGTCGAGGGCCGCTGAGATTCCCGCGTTGGGTCAGGCGAGCGCTGATTCGTCGGTTGGCTGCGACGCGTTTCTGGTGACGCTCGAGAAGACGCGAATCGTGCCCAGGCGGATTGAGCGGGACGATGGTTCGACTGTCTACGCGTTCGACCAACTCATCAATCCCGATTCGGTAGTCTTCACACCCGCCGGCTCGCGAGGCAGTGACGTGGTCGCAGGCAGCATCGAGACGGTTTCGCAGACGGCGATTGGCAGGAAGCTGATGCGGGAATTCGAGTCCGTCGTTCGCAAACAGTTCACGAAGGTCAAGGCGTTCTATGTAGGTCCCGAAGCCCTTCGATTGTTGGAGGACGGTCGGCGACTCACCGTCTCGCTTCAATCTCCGCGTGAGTACGACCTGTCGCTGTAGAACTGAATCGCCCGTTCGGTTGCGGTGGATCGCAGGTGAGCAAGCAAGCCCTCGCCCGAGGCCTGTAGAGCTCCCTCGACCTCGTTCGGGAAGCAGGCGGGCGGCTACCGAAGCAGCTGTCGCAACTCGAGCGCCTGCGGTGAATCGGCGAACGCGTTGGCTGCGAGCTCCAGCGCCTTGAGCCGCGCCGGCCCGCGCTTCTCTTCTTCCAGCGAACGCGCGAGGTCGAGCACGCCCGCGAGGCCGTTGCTGTCGCTGGTCAGAAACGTGAACTTGTACGCGTCGCCCGGCCTCGTGCCTTCGCCAGCCTGAATCCGCACCAGCCGCCGTCCGCCCGCGGCCGAGAGCACCACGAGCTCGGGCTTGCCTTCCACCACCGTCGCGCGGGGCGGTGCCATCGCTTTGGCCGCCGGGCTCGTCGAAGACGCCTTCTTCACCAGCCACGTCTCGAGCGCGATGCCGTCGATGACCAGCAGCTTTCCGTTCTCGGGCGGCACCACCAGCACCGCCACCTTCTCGTTCTCGCTGGCCACGCCCACCCGGTAGAAGTCGACGCCCGAAAGGGCAACCGGCGCGCGGTCGGGGTAGTCGACCGCGGCCCCGGTGAAGCCCGTCATGCTGCGCGTCAGCGGGCAGTCTTGCGCGGTGGTCAGCGAATCGTTCGGCTCTTCTTCCAGCGCACCCGCCGGCATCGCCTCGACGCGCAGCGTGTACGGCACCAGCGACTTTTCGCGCGGCGGCCGGTTCTGCTCGTCGAAGAAAGGCCCTTCTTCCACGCGCACGTACAGCTCGCCCGCATGCACCTTCACCGCGTCGACGCGCTCGCTGCCGCCCACGCCGACGTCGTCGAGCAGCAGCACCGTGTCGAGGTGGTTCGCGCTGTTCGGCTGCAGCACTTCGGCGATGAGGTTCAAGTCCGACACGCCCGACAGCGTCACCTTCACCGGGCCCGCAGGCACGTCGACCTTGTAGAGGTCGCGGTCGTTCTTCTCACCTTCCGCGACCGCGTTGATCGCGCCCTTCACATCGGTGCCCAGCGCAATCGCGGTCGCCGAGTTGGGGTCGTTGTTCGGCTCGATTTCCGTGTTCAACGCCACGCCCGTCGGATGCGACGCCATCCACGCCCAGGTGCCGAGCACGAGCGCGACCATCACCATCGCCGCCGTCAGCGGGGCCAGCCACCGCTGCGCTTTGAGCTTCCGTTCGAAATGATCGAAGTCGGCGCGGCTGGCCATCTTCTCGGTCAGCTCTTCGGGCAGCGGCGTGAAGTCGTTGGGCAGGGAGCCCATCTCACGGCGCACCTTCTCGAGCGCGATGCGCATCTGCTCGGCGTTGCTGAACCGTTCGTCGGGGTCCTTGCACAGCGACTTCCGCAGCACCGCCTCGAAGCCACCACTGACGGGCTTGTCGGGCGTGATGTCGGTCACGCGCGGAGCGACGGTCGTCATGTGCATGGTGACGACTTCCATCGGCGAACGGCCGACGAAGACGGTGCGGCCCGTGACGAGCTCGAACATCACCGCGCCCAGCGAATACAAATCGGTGCGCGCATCGAGCGCGTCGCCTTTTCCCTGCTCGGGCGACATGTATGCGGGCGTGCCGATGAATTCCTGAATGCCCGTGGTGCCCGTGCCGGTGATGCTCTTGCGGCCCTCGGCCTCGAGCAGCTTGGCGATGCCGAAGTCGAGCAGCTTCACCTGGTCATCGGCGCCCTTGCGACGGACGAGCATGATGTTCGCGGGCTTCAAGTCACGGTGGACGATGCCGAGCCCGTGGGCTTCTTCCAGCGAGCTCAAGATTTGAATCGCGACGGCGATGGCGGCCTCTTCCGTCAGCGAGCCGCGCGCACGCAGGTGCCACGAGAGGTCGCGGCCCGGCAGGTATTCCATCGCGATGTAGAGGCCGCCGTCCTGCAGCTCGCCCGAGTCGAACACCTGCACCGTGTTCGCGTGCGACAGCTTCGCCACGACGCGCGCTTCCTGCATGAAGCGGGCTTTGAGCCCCTTGTCGAGCGCCGAGTCGGGCCGAAGAATCTTGAGCGCGAGAATCTTCCCCATGCGCACGTGCTCGACTTTGTAGACGGCCCCCATGCCGCCCTCGCCGAGCTTCTCGAGAATCTTGTAGCGGTCGTCGATCAACGTCCCCGACAGGTGGCCCGAGAGCGTGTTGGCGGTTGGCGAGAGGCCGCGAAGGTCGACGCCGCAGGCCGGGCAGAAGTTCGGCTCGGTGTCGATGACCTTCCCGCACTGAGGGCAAACGATGGCCTCGCCCGGCGTGCGTCGGATTCCCGGCAGGGTCTGGCCTTCCTGGGTCGCTGGCAAAGCGCGTGGACGGTAGCGCAAGCCGTTGATAAGGGCACACCTCCCTTGGTCGTCTCGGTCATCATTCCCGTCTACAACGAGCTTCCGACGCTGGAGGAGCTGCTCCGCCGCGTCGTGGCCGTCGATTTTCCCAAAGAGCTCGTCATCATCGACGACTGCAGCCGCGACGGTTCGCGCGAGATTCTGCAGAAGCTGCAGAGCGAGGGGTTGAAGGCGCTGCACGGCGCGAAGCCAAAAAACACGAACACGC
>JAYUXE010001246.1:0-6525 GCA_043753165.1 Archangiaceae bacterium
ATGCGCGCCGACCTTTCTGCGCTGCCGTGAAGGGCCGCCACGCCTTCCGCGTAGAACTCGTGCACGTCGCCCGTGCGCGCGTAGCCGGCACGCGCGCCCCAGTCGAAGTCGTACGTCTCGGAAGCGCCGCTCCCTCGAGGCAACCCGTCGCGGTAGGAGTCCTGCGCGCGGGCGAGTGACGGGTCGCGCTCGGAAGCAAAGGCGCGGTGGTGGCTGACCTCGCGGTCGAGCCGTTCGACCTCGGCGCGGCGCGCAGCCAGCGGCAGGTCGTCGAGGCGATGCGGGCTGCGTTCGCCGTGCACGTCGTCGTACGCGTGCGCGAGCTCGTGGGTCAGCCGGGCCGACGTCATGCTGTCGCGGTAGTGGATGACGCGCGTCTCGGGAATGTACGCCTCGGGTGCGTGCGCGCCTGAGACGCCGACCGCGGAAATCTCGGGCGGCATTCCGCGATCCGACGGCCAGAACCGCACCCCCGACGCGCTCAGCTCTTCCAGCTGCCGGTCGGAGAAGTGCGACAGCGCCGTCTCCATGCGATGCCGCGTGCCTGCACCTGGCGCAGGGTCGATGCCCCGCATCATGTCGTCCGTCATCTCGACCCGCGACCGCGGCGGCGTCAGCGAAGGCGGCCGCAGCTCCGGGCCACTGGGCCGGGTGCCCGCAGGCGTGAAGGTGTCGCGAGGGGCGGAAGGAACGACGGGGGCCCGCCGCGCCGAAGAAGCAGAAGGCGCAGGGGCCGCAGCCGAGGTTCGCACCGGTTGAGGCGATTGAGGCCGGGAAGAGATGCTGGAAGGTCCACCCATGGTGCCGCTCCTTGTCGAGCGACGCACACAGCAGATTCCGAGCCACCCCTTCCCTTCACGTCACAACAACCACTTGGCTCCGGCGGCGTGTGGCCGCCGGGTTCACCGCTGTGACTTCAGAGCGTCTCGAGGTACGCGACGAGGTCGTTCACTTCTTCGGCGTTCAGCTTCGAGGTGAGGCCGTGCTTGTCGCCGTCCTTGCCCTGGAGGATGCGCTCTTTCAGCGTCAGCGCGGTGCCGTCGTGCAGGTACGGAGCGGTGCGCGAGATGCCGAGCAGCGACGGCGTGTTGAAGCCATTCGCGAGGCGCAGCTGGCTGTCGTTGATGCCCATCGTGCCGACATTCGCAAAACCATTGTCGGTCAATGCGTCGGTGCTGTGGCAGGTGTTGCACTGCGCCTTCGCGAACACCTGGGCGCCGCGCTGCTGGGCCGGGGTCTTCGTCACAGCACCGCGGAAGGGCGCGTCGGCCGTCGGCAGCGTCGCGAGGTACGCCGAAATCTGCGTCGTCATCTTAGCGGTGATGCCGTTGCCGCCCATGCGGCCGGTGATGGCGTGGCCGAGGTCACCCATGTTCTTGAACTCGCCATCCCAGTGCAGGGGCTGCGTCTTCTCGAGCATGCGGCCGGCGAGGGTCGGGGTCTGGCGCGGGCCGGTGGTGAAGTTCCAGACGTGGCCGTCTTCGCGGCCTTCCATGTGGCAGGTGCCGCAGCTCAAGCCGAGCGTCGTCATCCGGCTGTCGGTGGTGCTGAAGAAGAGCTTCCGGCCGGCGACCGCGTCGGGCGACAGCACGTCCTTGCCGACGGGAATCGACTTCGTCTCACGCAGAATTCCGTTCACCGATTCGATGCGCGAGAAGCTGTGGTCCAACGAGTTGTAGACCCACGCCGTCTCGCCCGACTTCATCAGCGCGATGCCCGTAGGGCCGGCTCCGACCGAGACCACCGACTGCACCCCGTTCGCCGCTTGAAGGCCCGTGAAGTTGTTCTGCTGCGGCACCCGCGTCGAAGAGATGACGGCGATGTTGTTCGAGTCGTGGTTCACGACGAAGACGAAGCTGCCCGTGCTGTCGACGACGACGGCCTTGGGCCCCTGCAGGGGAATCGTCGCGTTGCCGCTGGTGAGCACGGTGGGCGGGTGATCTCCGGCGCCGCCCGAGCAGTCCTGCAGGCTGTCGACCAGGGGCGTCGCTTCGGTGTCGAAGCTGAGCAGCGCGGGCGCAGAGACTGCCGTCGCGCCGCAGGTGTCCCCGCCGTAGCCGCCACGCGAGTTGCCCGCGAATCCCGCGTCGAGGCCTTCGGGAATCGGCTCGCCATCCACAACCAACAGCCCGTCGGACGAAAGGTTTGCCGCCGCGTACACGCGCAGCCCATCGGGCGACGCCGCCAGCGCCGAGGCCGCACGCACCCGGCTCGCCGCGCGCTGCGGCTGCACGAAGCCGAAGTTGTTGCCGTTGTTGTTGTTCTGGTTTTGCGAGGGCTTTCGGTTGAGCTGCGCGTTGACGTCGGTCTTGTCCTTGGTCACCGCGACCTTCGCGAGGTCGACCATCGTCACTTCGCCGTCTTTGTAGAGGCTGACCATCGCGCGGTTGCCGTTGAGCAACGCGAGGCCGCGGGGCTCGTGGCCGACCGGCAATTCCCAGTTGGTCGCAAGGGAGTTGGTGTCGATTGACGTCAGCGTGCCGAACTCGGCCGACGTGCGCGACGTCGCGCTGACGACGTACAAAGTTTTTCCGTCGCTGGTCATCGCCATCGACACCGGCTCGACGCCGACTTCGAGACGGGCCGCTTCCTGCCACTCGCCGCGGCGGATGACGGTGATGCTGCGACCCATGCGGTTGGTGACGTAGATGGTGTCGTCACCGCCGACCAGCACCTGTTCGGGCGCCGGCCCCGTCTTGACCGTCGCGACGACCGTCTCGGTCTTCGTGTCGAGGACGATCAACGAGTCCGTGTCGGAGTCTGCCGCGAACACCAGCGCGTCATCCTTCGACGCGGCCACCGACCCCTGCGAGGTCGCGGTGTGTTCAGCCTGCTTGGCACAGCTGGCGAGGAAGAGGATCGCTGCAAAGAGTCTGGATTTCATGGCCCGTAAGTGTCCACCGACGAGGAAAACGGCTCACAGCCTCACGCCGAGGCCCAACGAAAGTCCCAGCCATGGCCCGACCATGCCCGTGTTGACGTTGGCGACCCGGGAAGGCACCCCTAGCAGGATCTGCCCACCCTCTGCCCGCGCGGTCAGAAACCACATCCCCGCACCCGCAGAGGCGGACAACGCGCCGAGAACTCCTGCCCAGGGGCCGATGACTTCGCGTGCCCGGACCAGTGGAACGCTGGGAACGCCGCGGGCATGAACCACCCCGACCCGCGTGCCGGCGCTCAGGTGGAAGGCAACCGGGCCGAGCACCAGCTGGCCGAGCAGCTCGAGCAGCCCGTCACCCGAGGTGATGAACACCGAGCCCAGCGTGGTCGAGAAGGTGCCGTGCTCGGCCGCAATTTCTGCCGCCCAACCCAGGAACCGAAACGGGGTGTGAACGAAGCGAAGGCCGCCGCCCCACTGCCACAGCGGCGAGGTGAGCAGCGCGCGGGACGCGGCGTGCGCGGTGAGACCGAACTTCGGGCGCGGAGCAGGCGCCAGCGCAACAGGCGCCGGTGGCGGCACGACCTTGTGCACTTCCGGAGCAGGGGGCGGCGAGAACAGCTGCTCGCTCCAGCTGGCCTCGACGACTTCGACGATGGCGAGCGCAAGCAGGCGGGCACGCGCATTCGGAGCGGCGCGCGACAAGTCGACGGTTCGCGTCAGCGCGCGGCCGGTGATGGGGTCGTCGACGGAGAACGCAATCGCGGGGCCGTCACATGCAACGGCGGCAGTGACTCCGGTGATGGCCGCGCGGCTCGACAGCAGCTCGAGCTCGAGCACACGGCGCACTTCGGGCTGCGAGATTTTCGTGCACGCGTCGACCGAGAGCGTGACGGGCGGTGCCAGTGACAGCACCAGCGCCAGCCAAATCACTCGAGTCCGCCGTGATGCTTCACGGCTCTGAGGCTGCGGCCCGCAGGAAAGAGCGACACGTATTCGGTGGCGAGCTTCGTCGCTTCGGCGCGGTCACCCGACAACGCGGCGGCACCGACCTGGCGTGCGAGCGCGTCTTCGGCAAGAGGGCCAGACGGGTCGAGGTCACGGGCACGACCGAAGGCCTCGGCAGCGGCGCGCGGCTGGGCGAGCTGGTCGAGCAGAATGCGGCCGAGGGTAAACGCGGCGAGTGGCGCGCGCCCGTCTTCGGGGAAACGGACGAGCAGGCGGTTCAGCGGCGCGACGGCCTGCTCGGGGTGACGCGTGAGGCGCGCGACGTCGGCGGCCAGCAACAACTCTTCGGCGACGTCGTGCGGCTTCGACTTCTGCAGCTCGACGAAGGCGGCGTCGTTGTCTCCCGCGCGCGCGAGGTCCTGCCAGCTGGGAACGGCGACGGCGGGCTTCGAAGGTCGAGACACTTTCACCCCGACCGCAGTCGAGGGGGCTGCAGCCATAGGTGCCACGACGGGCTCTGCGGGGAGCTCGACCGAGCGAAGCACCTCGACTTCGCTCGCGAGGATGGGGGCGGCAGGCTCGGCGTTGAGTGGAAACGAGGACTCCATGCCGTTGGTGAGCAGCTTCTCGCCGCCCTTCCACTTCACCCGGACTCGCCCATGGTCGACGACGACGCGCACCGTGCGCTCGTTGCGTTCGACTGCGAAGCGGGTGCCGAGGACCTCGACGACGACATCGCCGGCCTCGACGCGGAAGGTGCGGTTGGGGTTGGGGCGCACGTCGAACCAGGCACCGCCCGCGGCGAGCTGCGCGACCTCGACCCCTTTTTCCTGCGGCAGCACGCGAACGTCAGCGCGCGCATTGAACGGGGCGACGGTGACATCGGGGCGCGGCGCAACGCGAACGCTCAAGACGACGAGAAGAACCGCGAAACCGGCGCCGGTGGCGACGCGGCGGTGCAGCTGCTTCTTCTTCAGGCCGCGTTCGACGGCGGTCGCGCGACGATCATCCCAGGCGGGCTTGAGTCCGCGCGCAGCTTCGATGTGGGGCGAGAAGCTCATGGTTGATCGCTCCGATCCAACACAGACTGCGCGGCCGAAATTCTGCGCTTTGCCGTCGCCAGAGAACAGCCGCACAGCTGCGCGACCGCCTCGAGTTGCTCACCTTCGACATGGCGCAGGGTCCACGCGAGACGGTCGTTCACCGGCAGGCGTTCGAGCGCGCGCCACATCTGCCGCGCGAGCACCACCTGCTCGGGGCTCGAACCCGGCGAGATCGCCTCGTCCATCGTGTCGCTGCCCAGCCCGAAAAACACCGCCACCTTCCGCTTCCGCAACCGCCGCCCCGCGTACCGCACCGTCAACGTCGCGAGCCAACCCTTGATGGTCCGCGGGTCTCGAATCGCGCCGAGCCCGCGAAATGCGCCCAGAAAAACTTCCTGCACCACGTCGTCGAGGTCCGAGTCGCTGCCCAACAGCCGGAAGGCCAGCTGGGCCACGAACCCCGAGTATTCACGGAACAATTCCCCGGCAGACCAGGTCGTTCGCGCGGCCAGGCTCAGGGTGGTGGGGTGCATCTTCGAACCTCAGTGCCCCGCCCGGCCCAAAGCGGCTCACCACCTTATCTCACCGTGAGGTACCGCCGCAGCGCGGCCAGCCGCTTTCGCGTTTCCCACCGGAAGACGAGGCCCATCACCGGCTCGAGCAGGAACGCGAGCCACCGCGGACGCGCGGTGAACGTCCAGGTGTAGGCCACCGTCGAGCCCTCGCCGCCCCCGGGCACATGGCGAATCGAGGCGGCCCAGGTCGCGAAGAAAGGGGGGCGGTTGATCATCTTCACCGCCGCCACCACGCCGGGGTCGAAGCTCACGTACACCGTCTGCAGGGCAAGGCCGCCCAGCGATTTGCGGCCCACGCAGGTCGAGACGACGCCCTTTCCGGCGGCGGTCGCTCCACCTTCGAGGTAGGCCGCCGAGAGCAGCGAGTCCCACGTCGTGCGCAGCGGGTAGTCGTGGAGCACCGCGAACACGCGCGCGCAGTCGGCAGGCATCGCCTCGCTCACCTTGCCGTGGGCCATCGCCTACCTGCGTCGCCTGCCGCCCAGCAGCGAACCGAAGATTCCGCGCGTGAGCTCGCGGGCGACGGACGAGCCGACTGACCGTGCCGCGCTCTTCGCGACGACGTCGACGAGGCCTTCCCGCTTGCCGCCGCGCGGCCCCGTGGTTCCGAAGAAGAGGTCACTGAGGCCGCCGCCAATTCCGCCGCTGGGCGCAGGGGAAGACGAAGCGCCCGGCGTGAGCTGCATTCCCGACGAGGTCGCGCCCGGCGTGAACTGTGGAACGGGCGGCGCCGCTTGAACGCGCTGGGTGAGCCGTTCGTATGCGCTCTCGCGATCGACGGTCGTGTCGTAGACGCCCGCGACGATGGACGTGCGGATCAACTCGACCCGGCGTTCAGCGGTGATGGGCCCGATCTGGCTCGCCGGTGGAATGATGAGGGTGCGCTGCGTCACACCCGGCGTTCCGTTTTCTTCGAGCGTCGACACCAGCGCCTCGCCGACGGCGAGCTCGGTGATGACCTTCGTCATCTCGAGCGCAGGATTCGGCCGCATCGTCTCGGCGATCGCGTTCACCGCTTTCTGGTCGCGCGGCGTGAACGCGCGAAGGGCGTGCTGCACGCGATTGCCCAGCTGGCCGAGCA